>JAOPYU010000253.1 GCA_025964455.1 Thermoleophilia bacterium
AGTACGCGCTGGCGCCGGTCTTCCCGCTCGGGTGCAACGATTCCATCAATGCTGCACGCGCCAAGGACCAGCGTGCTCCCGAGAACGTGCGCGGGCTCTCATCGGTCAACGTCCGCGCCGTGACGAACGCACCGTTCACGATCGAGCGCCAGACGACCAGCGGTGGACGTCGGGTCAAGCTCGATTCGAGCAACGCCGTCTACAAGGGCGACGGAACCTACGTCTTCGCCGGAGTCCCGGCCGGCCTCTACGCCGTGAAGCTCACTCCCGGCAAGTACCGCGAGCTGTGGGACACCAAGTCGGTACCGTCGCAGGGCATGACGAGCGTCCAGGCGAACCAGGAGGCTCGCGCGCTCATGATGCTCCGCCCGGTGCAGGGCGTCGGCGAGTACACGATCCGCGCCGAGCGACAGGTGTACCTGTACCACCTCGAGACCGACACCGACAGCTTCACCACCACCTTCCAGGAGTTCGGGGCCACGTTCGAGACGGTCACGACGTTCGTGTACCTGATCGGTGCCGGACCCCGCAAGGAGACCTGGGGCGGTCCGGCGTGGAACGGATTCGTCTCGATGTCACCCAAGCCGTTCGACCGCTACCGCGTTCCCAAGACCGATGGCACTACCGTCAACCAGCAGCAGTCGCTCTTCCTGGGCTGGGACGGCAAGGACACGAGCGGCAAGTTCACCTTCACCGGCCTGCCGACGGGACTCCACTCGTCGCCGCGCCAGCAGACCAATCCCGTCCCCGCTCCCGACGACTTCTGGGGATCGATCGGCTCGCGGGCCCAGAACTGCGCCCCTGCGCGGGTCCCGGGCGGCCAGTGCGGCGACTTCGCGTGGATCGACCACCGGGCCGGCAGCACCTTCGGCGCCCCGGCTTCGGAGATCGTGTTCCACAGCAACGACGGTGAGTGCTACCTGGAGAGCAACGTGCCGGGCTACAAGCTCGAGCGATCGATCCAGCTCGGCGGCGAGCACGCGCGACGCTGCTCGCGCGACTTCATGTACTACAACCCACGGACCAAGAAGACGACCCGCATCAAGAACTTCCTCCCGCGCAAGGACGGGACCGGTGGGGGTCGGATGATCCTCTCGGTGTCTGCGACGACCAGCTGCATCGCTGACTGCGGGCTGATCCCGCCGCCGCCGGCGACGGCGACGATGGGGTATCAGGATCCCGGCCCGGATTCGGTGCGGCCCGCGACCGATCCGCCGCCGAGCACGCCGGTCGAGAAGCCCAAGGTGACGATCGTGCGCGAGAAGCCCACCGGCGGGACGCAGTCCTACTCGTCGTCGGCAGCGCCTGCGGCACCGCTCTCCGGCACCACGTCGAACAACACCTTGGCGAGCGCACTCACCGGCAAGAAGTAGCCCGGTCCACCCGGGCGTCGGCAGCCGCCGGCGCCCGGGACGGCACCGTCCCAGCCGCGCATCCCCCTACGTGCCAGGTCGCTTCAAAGGATGCGGCCCGATGGCACGCCGCCGCGGGACAGGGAGCGCAGGCGGCGTGCGCCCGGCCGGTCGAAGCAGCGTCGCTCGGTCGACGACTCCGTCAGCGTCGTGCGCAGGTGCGGGGGGTCGTGCCAGCGGACTCGCCGCCACGGATCGCGCACGGATCGCGATCCTGCACGGTGACGATCAGCTCGTAGCCGCGGCCGCCTGACACGGAGCGGTACTGGAGACGTGCCGGGCCGGCCGCGTCGAAGCTCACGCGACCGTCCTGGACCGGCTCAGGCACGGATCGCAGGTACGGATGGGCATCGCCACCCAGCTGCGTGGACACCGGACCGCGCTCGGCCGCACGGGCCCAGTCAGCCGTGCCGACGCCCGCTGGGTAGCGGCCGTTGTGGTCGCGCGCGAACTCGTCGATGGCGTTTGCATAGGCGAAGCCGGATGTGGTGGTCGCCGAGAGGCGCCCGGATGCCCGCGACGACTGGATCGAAGCGACCGATATGCCCGACAGTACCGCGATGATGACCATCACGACGAGGACCTCGACGAGCGTGAGGCCGTGTTCGTGGTGCACGGATCGGGGTGGTGGGCACACGTGGTGCTCAACGGCAGGTCCGTCGCTCGACTTGAGCGCGCGGGATCGCGCGCACGCACGAGGGCGCGCGTGCGCGTGGAGCTACGCGACCGCTCAAGTGATGCCGTGCGGGGCCGATATTCACTGTGATGCGGTTGCCCACCCTCATCGATGCATGGTCCGGCCCTGCCCCGCTGCTCCGATCGCGCGACGCGACGTCGAACGAGGGCGCCTTCACGCTGATCGAGCTCGTGGTCGCGATGGTCCTGCTCGCCATGGTGCTCGCCATGGCCAGCGGCTCGATCGTGCGGCAGTTCGGCGGAGCACGTACTGCGCGCTCGGGCGCCGCGTCGGATGCGGCGATCGCGCGGGCCACCAACCAGTTCAGCGATGACGTGGCTGGCGCGATGACGCCGGACCTCCGCGACGGCAAGCTCCGTGATCCCGTCGAGTACCGAGCAGCGGTGCAGCGCAACGAGACGGCGACCAGCAGCGATCCGTCCCAGCCAGGACGTGCGCTCGACATCGACGTGGTCGTCACAGCGCGCGGCGACCAGCTCAGCCTGCGCCGCGACGTGCACCGCAGCGCGGGAGTCGAGTGCGTGACCTGGCGCGTGAATCCCGGTGCGGCGTATCGGGTCGAACGAATGGTCGATCCCGCAGGTGCCTGCGGACGCGGCTCGCTCGGTCGGACCACCATGGTCTCCGCACCTTCAGGGATCGCCGGGCTGGACCGAACCCCCTTCGCCTACCAGCTGATCTGCAAGGGCTGCCCGAACGGAGGCAGGCCCACATGCCGCTCATGGAGCGCACCTGCAGCCACGACCGCGCAGCGACGCTGGGTCGTTGCCGCCGCGATGTCCGTGACCGACATCGGCGGCGACGCCTCGACCCTCGCACGCGGATCGTCGCGGGTCGGCATCAGGCTCCGCGACACCGAGAGCTACCGGCGGGCGCTCGGATGCTGAGCAGCTCCCGCACACCTCGCACCGGCGAACGCGGCGTCGCCATCCTGGCGACCCTCGCTCTCCTCGTACTCGCCTCGTTCGTGATCATCGGCATCATCGTGGCGGCGGGCTCGACCAAGGACGCGTCCCGCGACAAGCTCGACAGCTCCGCAGCGACGCAGCTCGCACGCGACGCAGGGGCCGCACTGGGGGCTTCCTACAGTGCGATGACGTCGGGCGAGTTCGATGGCTTCTCGCCGAGCGAGGCCGTGCTGCGGGGCCATGCGCGACGCATCGGTGGTCAGGTCGTCGCCAATCGGCAGCTCCCTGCCGAGCTGCGGACGGTCGACCCGCGCGTGCCTGCGTCGAGCCAGTTCGCCGTGTCACAGTCGCTGCAGGACGGGCGTACGGGATGGTGGCAGGTGTTCTCGGTCAAGCTCCCGGACTGGGGTCGAACGCCGGGTGGCCGCGTGGTGGTCTACGTCCGGACCTGGACCACGGGCGCGGCCGGCACGGCAACGCAGCCGACGCTCTACCGGATCGACTTCCGCCCGCGCTACTTCGCCGACTACCAGCTCCTGTTCGACGGACCCATGATCGTCGGCAGCGGCGCGGTGATCTCGGGTCCGGTGCACAGCAACGGGCAGCAGAACTCCTTCCTCGACCAGTTCCGCCCGCAGGTCAACCGTGGCGAGATGATCACCTTCGAGCCCGGCTCCAGCTGCGCCTCGACCGCCAAGATCTCGCTCGCCGTGGGGCGGGTCGTCGGCAACGCACGCTGCGCGGCGATGACGCGACGCAGCGACGAGCGCTACAACCTGCTCCGAGCACGCGACGCGGCCGCGCGCATGCGGGTCATCTGCGACGGCCCGCATCCGTCGCTGGACATGCTGTGCCTCGACACCACCGGCACGACGCTCGTCCGGCTCCGGGGCTCGTTCATGTACGTCAACGGCCGACGCCTCGACGCGGGCATCCGTGGCGACCGCCCGGGTGACAACCAGGGTGCAGTGCTCGTCGCCGCAGGCCGCGTCGACGTGAGCGGCGCCCTCAGCCCCGGCGCTCGCGCGCTCGTGGTCACGTCGTCGGATCCCGGGTCCGGCTCCTACGGCGTCGGCGGCGCACCCAGTGCGTGGATCACCGACCGAGGCGATGTGGGGGCAGCGCCCGGGGATGTGCGCTCGAGCTTCGGCCTCGTCGCCGAGGGCGACGTGATCTTCGACGAGCTGCAGTCGTGCGGCGTGACTTTCCGCGGCGCGATGCTGACCATGACCGGGCTCGCCCGCTCCAATCCTACGTGGAGCCAGTACGCGGCCGTCTCCGGTGGTCGCACGTGCAACGCCATGACCATCAGGGGGTCGGTCAGCTCACACTACGCGCCGTCGCTCCTCGATCCCTACAACAACGCCGGCTTCCGCCGACGCAACTACGCGTGGCTGCCCGCGCTCTACGACAACCCTCCGCCGCTCTATCCCACCGCCTCGGACTGGGAGACCACCGCCCTCGAACCCGCCAACCTGGACTGCTTCACCGGCGCCAACCTCGACGTCGCTCGGGCGGGATGCACATGACCCGGCAACATCGCGAATCGGGCGTGTCGATCGTCGAGGTCGTGATCGCCGCGATGCTGCTCGCGACGGTGGTCGCCGCGGTTGCCATGGCATCGCTCGGCGGCACGGCCCTCCGCGGCGCCGCGCGCCTGCAGACGTCGATGACGTCGGCTGGCGAAGCGGCGCAGGAGGACATCGCCTCCGACCGGCGCTGGATGCAGTTCGACGAGTGCAAGCGCCTCAATGACGAGTGTGACATCTCGAGCGCAGTCGACCGCGGCTCGCTTCGCCTGGAGGACGTCGAGGGCGTCGCGGAGCTCATCAGCGCGCGGTCCACGGCGCTCGACAGCGACCTCGACAACGACGCCAGTGGCAACGACCTGGACGGCGTCCTGCCCGACTACTTCCGGATCGTGGTGACCCTGCGCCCGGAGCGGAGCGTCCGCGCCCGGTACCGGATCGCGGGTACGCAGGGCGTGCGGAGGTTCGTCACGACGCTCGACCGGCGTGGCGTGGAGCAGATCGGCTCCGTCGCCGTCGAGATCTGCCGTGTCACCAACCAGGCAGACGAGCGCATGCAGCTCCAGGGGTGCGCCAAGGGTCGCCGGAGCGACGTGTCGATGGACCGGTGCCCGGAGCGCACCCCCGTCTGCACGCCGGCATTCGACTGGGTGTCCCGATTCGGGGCATCCGACCACTCGCCGGCCCCCTTCGTCTCGCTCGTCCGCGAGAACATGTCGTTCTCGCTCGTCAACGCCTCGACCGGGAAGTCCTATCCCTCCTCCGGCGCGACGCGCGTCGACGGCCTCTACGTCTTCGAGAACGTCCCTGCCGGCGAGTTCCGGCTGCTCGGACTCCCGGCCTCGGCGGGTGGCAACACCGAGCGGTGGAAGACGAAGGAGATCCCGTCGTTCCACGGATCCGCCGCGGATCGAGTGCCCAACCCCACGCTGAACGTCGAACCTGGCGTGCGCGCCCGAGCCCTCGTGCTGTTCCGTCCGCGCACCACCACCACGGGCATCGACTACGAGTTCGAGCGCCGCACCCACACCTTCCGCCTGACCGGCCTGTACACCAAGAACGAGACCAATGTCCCGAAGATGGCGCCGACCGACACGTACGTCGGGTCGAGCGCCGAGGAGGCGTGCGCCCAGCTCGCGCGGGCCGGCGGCGGCTTCAAGTCCGGCAAGTACGCCCAGGAGACGTATGCCTGCTACAAGATGCAGCCCGGCCCGGCCAACTGCGTCACGCTGCTGATGCGCGGCACCTTCTTCAAGCGGGTCACCCCCGGGACCGGCGACTACATCGACGCGAGCGACGGGTTCGGCGCGGCTGCGCTGTCGGTCGCGGACATGAACGCCCAGCAGACGGAGCTGGGAACGCCCGAGACGATGCAGGAGACCAGGACCCGGACCGGCGCCAGCCTGCGGTTGGCGACGATACCCACAGGCACCCCCGGGGGGCGCTTCTGCACGTACTACGCAGAGTTCTACAAGCACTACTACTTCGCCAAGCCGACCAAGACACCCAAGATCCGTGACGGGGCGGTCGTCGGCGCCACCTACATGGTGCAGCCCATGCCCATCGCCCGGCACCTCGAATTCGACTCGGCAGGTGGCTTCGAGGAGATCGCCACCTGCATCGGCAAGTCGCGCGCACAGTGTCAGGCACCGGTCCCGGGCTTCCCTGCGATGAAGGCGGGCCTCAAGCCAGGACTCAACTCCAAGGTCCAGTGGAACGAGCCGCCGACCACCGTGCTCAAGAACGAGAATCTCGTACGGGCGCCTGCCTGGACACGGGCGCCGATGTGGGTCGAGCCCGACGGCGACATCATCCCGTCGGCAGGCGGGCGCGTTCCGGCCGGACCCACGGTCCGGGTTCGCGGTGAAGGCGAGTGCTACTGGACCGGCTGGGGCATCTCCGGCGAGCTCGAGAGCGCGTCGTGCGATCCGTGCGACGTGAAGTGGAAGACCGGACGTCAGTACCGGGACGCGTGTTCGCTGCTCGTCCGCACGGACTGGCGGCGTCCCGCCTGGGAGACGATCCGCAACTACGGTTGGTATGACGGCACCGGATGGGCGGCGACGGCCGGCGAGTACGAGATCGAGGAGAAGAACGGCACGATCAACTACGACCCGCCGTGGGGCTGCACGTCATCCGCCCCGATCATGGTCGGGGGCGGCACCTGCCGCTCCGGATCGAGCGGCAGCGGCGGCGGCGGCAATCCCTACATCGAGCGCACGGACCACAAGGATTCCTCCGGCGGGCACGGCGTGGTGCTGCGGCGACGCGTGGGCAGCCGCAGCTAGCGCTGCGCGACGAGCGCGACGCGCCCGGCAAGCCCTGCGACCGTGAACTCGGCCACGTCCGCACCGACGTCGCCTTCCACGAACGAGGTGGCGAGCACCTCTTCCGCGATGGCGTCGCCATGCGTGCGGATCGCGTCGGCGAGCGCGCCGTCAGCCGACCACGTCACCGCGACGCGGTCGGAGATGTCGAGGCCGGTGTCCTTGCGCAGTTGCTGCAGCTGGCGGGTGACCTCGCGGGCGTGGCCCTCGGCGATGAGCTCGTCGTCGAGCGTGGTGGTCACGACGACGACCCAGTCGGCATCCTCCGCGAGCGCGTAGCCGTCGACGGGCGCCGAGCGGTACTCGAACTCGTCGGCCAGGAGCGTGAACTCGCCGACGCGGGCGGTGCCGTCGTCGTGCACGTCGATGTCACCGGCGGCGATCGCCTTCCGGATCTGGGCGACGTCCTTGCCGTACTTGGGGCCGAGCTTGGGCAGCAGCGGCATCATGCCCTCGCTCCAGCGACCCTCGGCGCCGTCCACGAACTCGATCGTCCTGATCGAGAGCTCGGCCTTGATGTCCTCCGCCCACGCGAGGAAACGCTCCCGCCGCTCGGGGGTGTCATCACCCTTGGCCGGGCGCCGGTGCACGAGCACGGAGCGCAGCGGCTGGCGCAGCTTCAGCTTGGATGAGGCGCGCGCGGCGCGACCGAGGGCCAGGACGCGCTGCACGGCGGCAACCTCCGTGATGAGCGGATGCGTACGCGCGTCCTCGCTGGCGGTCGGCCAGTACGCGAGGTGCACGCTGTCGATCGATGCGGCATCGTCGCCAGCGGCCGCCGCATGCGGCGTCACGAGCGTCGCCCACAGTTCATCGGCGAGGAACGGCATGACCGGTGCGAGCACTCGCGCGCCCACCACGAGCGCGCTCCACAGCGCCGCGTAGGCCTCGTCGCGATCGGCTTCGCCGAGCTCGGCCTTCCAGAAGCGCCGGCGCGAGCGTCGCACGTACCAGTTGGAGAGCTCCTCCATCCAGCGCTCCACGGCGCGCGTGTACTGCGGCGTGTCCCAACGGTCGAAGGCAGTCGTCGCCTCGGCGACGAGCTGGTGCGTCCGGGCAGCGAGCCAGCTGTCGAGGGGGTTGGCGAACGACGCCGGTTCGAGGCGTTCGAGGCCGATGCCTGCGGAGCCGACACCGTCGTTGATCCCGCTGAACTCGGCGGCGCCGGGCGCCCAGCCATCTGCATTGGCGTACTGGGTGAAGAACGACAGCACGTTCCAGAGCGTCAGGAAGCGCTTCTTGATCTCGGTCGCCGGGCCATAACCGAAGTTCAGGTTCTGGCTCTGGGTCTGCTGCGCATAGAGCCAGCGCATGACATCGGCGCCCATCTTCTCGACCGCGTCGTCGAACCAGATCGCGTTGCCCCAGGACTTGTGCATCGCACGCCCGTCCTCGGCGTTGACCTTCTCGTACGCGACGACGCGCTTGTACGGGGCGCGACCCTCTTCATCGAGCACCACGCTCATGAAGAGCATGGAGTAGAACCAGAGCCGGATCTGCTCGCGCATCTCGAGCACGACGTCGGCCGGGAACCACCTCTCCCACTCCTCGTTGGAGGGCAGGGCGGCGCCTGACAGGCCCTCGCTCGCGCCGTTGGCGTACAGGCCGTCGAGGCCGCCGCCGATCTCCTCGCTCTTCCAGCCGAGCGTCGCGAACGGCACGATGCCGGCATCGAGCCAGCAGTCGCCGACCTCCGCGACACGCTCGAGCAGCGCACCAGACTCGGGATGGCGGATCTGGATGTCGTCGATCCAGGGGCGGTGCAGCTCGGGAAGCGCATCCACGGCTTCCGGATCCACGGCAAGCTCACGCAACTGCGCCTTGGAATGCACGACGAAGATCTCGCCCTCGGGATCCTCGGGGTCGCGGTAGAACGGCAGCGGCAGGCCCCAGTAGCGCTTGCGCGAGATGCACCAGTCGCCCATGTTGTTGAGCCAGTCCTCCATCCGCTTGCCGTAGAAGGCGGGGCTCCACTCGACGGTGCGGTTGGCCTCCTTCATGGGCTCGCGGATCTCCTCGCACGAGATGAACCACTCGTCGACAAGCCGGAAGATGAGCTCGGTCGAGCAGCGCCAGCACGAGGGGTAGCGGTGCTCGAGGGTGCCGGAGCGCACGAGCAGGCCCTGCTGCTTGAGGTCGCCGATGACGACGTCCTTCGCATCGTGGGTCGTGAGCCCCGTCAGCTCGCCGAAGCCGTCGAAGAAGATGCCGCTCTCATCCACGGGCACGACGGCGGGCAGGCCCTTCGACGTGCCGAGCTCGTAGTCCTCCGCGCCGCAGCCGGGCGCGATGTGGACGATCCCGGTGCCGTCCTCGAGCGAGACCTCGTCCCACGCGAGCACGCGCCACACGTCGTCCTTGGCAGCGATCGCCTTCTCGCGGTCAGCCGCAGTCCCGGGCACGCAGGGTGCCTCGCCGCCCGCGGACGCCGGCAAGTGGGCGAACGGGCCACGGTACTTCCAGCCGACCAGTTCGCTGCCCGGGCGCGTGGCGAGCACCACTGCGTCGGCGCCGAACACGGCCTCGACGCGCCCCTGCGCCATCCACAGGTTGAGCCCGTCGCGCTCGACGAGCGCGTAGGTCGCCGTGGGATTGACCGCGGCGGCGACGTTGGCGGGCAGCGTCCACGGCGTGGTGGTCCAGATGACCACGGCCTCGCCGTCGTGGCCGTCCTCCACGAGCGGGAAGGCGACGTGCAGCGAGGGGTGCACGACGTCCTTGTAGCTGTCGAGCATCTCGTGCTGGGAGAGCGAGGTGCCACAGCGCGGACACCACGTCATCGGGCGGTGGCCGACGTAGAGCCAGCCCTTCTGGTGGCACTTCGCGAGGAAGGTCCAGATGTAGGAGATGTTGGTGTCGGACAGCGTGTAGTAGTCGTTGTCCCAGTCCATCCACTGGCCGAGCCGCTGGGACTGGCGCGTCTGCACCTCGGAGTACTCGGCGACGCGATCGCGGCAGGCACGGCTGAACTTGTCGAGCCCGTAGGCCTCGATCTCCGGCTTGGAGTTGAGCTGGAGGGCCTTCTCCACCTCGACCTCGACCCACAGGCCCTGGCAGTCGAAGCCGTTCTGGTAGCGCTGGTCCTTGCCCTGCATCGCGTGGAAGCGCTGGTAGGCGTCCTTGAGCGAGCGGCCCCATGCGTGGTGCACGCCCATGGGGTTGTTCGCGGTGATCGGCCCGTCGATGAACGAGAAGACCGGCCCGCCGCTGTTGCGCTCGCGCAGGCGTTCGAAGGTGCGCCGCGCCTCCCAGACGCCGAGGATGTGCTGCTCCAGGGCCGGGTGGTCCGGCTTGGCGGGCTGCATCGGGAACGGCGTGGTGGCTGGGGCGGTCGCGTCACTCATGCACGCGATTCTATCGCGCACGCGAAGCGCGGCCGCGTGCTGCGCACGCCCATGCGTTGGTCACGCGCTCTGGCCGCGCCTGGACCGGCGGCATGGGCGCCACATCCCGCGCTCTCGCTACGAAGGTGACCACACATGGTGCTCAGGGAGCCAGAGGTGCCGTATCCGACACCGCTCGCACTACATCACGCCGTCAGGGGCGATCGCGAGGTAGCCGAGCGCGAACTCGGTGATCTCCTCGAAGGCCGGGGCGGCGACGTCGCCGCCGAAGATGCCGTTGGTGGGCTCGTTGACGACGACGAGCGTCACCAGGCGCGGATTCTTGGCCGGCACGAAGCCGACGAACGACGCGTTGTACTTGGTCTCGGAGTAGCCGTCGGGCCCGGCGACGTTCGCGGTGCCGGTCTTGCCCGCGACCTCGTACCCCTCGATCCCGGCCTTCTTGCCCGTGCCGCGGTCGTCCTGGACGACGCCCTCGAACATCGAGCGCATCGTCGCAGCGGTCTTCGCCGACAGCACGCGGCGCGACGAGTACTTCGCACGGGGCTCCGAGCCGATGCGCTGGAGCAGGTGCGGCTGGACGATGACACCGTCGTTGGCGATGGCGGCGTAGGCGGCCGCGAGCTGGATCGGTGTCACCGAGATGCCCTGGCCGATCGGGATGTTGCCGATCGAGACGTCGGACCAGTCCTTGGTCGGCAGCATGATGCCGGGCGCCTCGCCCGGGAAGTCGATGCCGGTGGTCGAGCCGAACCCGAAGCGACGGATCCAGCGATCGACCTCGCACTTGCCGCACTTGCCCTGGTTGATGTACTTCTGGGCGACGTCCTGGGCGAGGGTGATCGTGCCGATGTTGGAGCTCTCCACGAGGATGTCGCGCGTGGAGAACCAGCCGGCGGGTCGGGGGTGCGACTCCTTGACCGTGCAAGTGTCCTTGTCGTCGCAGAAGGTCATCTGCGGCTTCAGGAACTTCTTGGTGTCCGGGGTGACGACCCCCTCCTCCAGCGCGGCACTCACGGCGACGACCTTGAAGGTCGAGCCGGGCTCGTACATGTCGGTGATCGCCGTGTTGCGGCGCTGCAGGCCCGATGCCCGATTCCACTTGGCGGGGTTCACGCGGGGGACGTTGGCCATGGCGAGCACTTCGCCGGTACGCGGATCCATGACGATCGCCGAGGCGGCGCGGGCGCCGAACTTCTTGACCGTACGTGTCAGCACGAGCTCGGCCTGCTGCTGGATGGTCGCGTCGATGGTGAGGTGGACATCTCGACCATCACGCTCGCGTCGCAGCTTGAGCACGTCGATCGGCACGCCGGTGGGATCCACGACGGCGACCTGCTCGCCCGGCCGGCCGGTGAGCGATCGGTCGTACAGCATCTCCACGCCGTCGACGCCCTTGTTGTCGATGTCGACGCGCCCGATGATCTGGCCCGCGACGGCGCCGGCCGGGTACATCCGGCGCTCCTCGTCGTTCCACGAGACGCCCGGGATCTTCGCCTCCTGCAGCTTCTCGGCCTTCTCGCGCGGCACCTGGCGCGCGACGTAGACGAATCCGCCCGTCGCGTTGACGAGCCGGTCGACGAGCAACTCCTCGTCCTGGCGTGACATGTCGAGGATCTCGGCGATGTCCACTGCCGTCTCGGCGCGCCGCTTGAGCAGCTTCGGCGTGGCGTAGAAGGTCACGGCCTCCTCGCCGACCGCGAGCTCCTGGCCGTTCCGGTCGAGGATGTCGCCGCGCACCGCGGGCAGGGGCTGGGTGTAGCGCTGCTGTCCCTGTGCGTACTGGCTCAGCGTGCGGTTCTTGATCGACTGCAGGTAGACGGTCCGCGCCCCGACCGCGAACACGAGCAGGAGCAGACCGACGAGCAACAGCATGAGCCGGCGCGGCGAGACCGTCACCGTCGCGAGCTGCGAGGGACCGGGCTTGGTGGTCGGGCTCATGGTGTCGCCTTCGGGGTCGGGTTGGCGGCAGGGTCGGCGCCGGACGCGCCGCGACCGGCAACGGTCGTGGCCGGCGTCGCAGGCGCGGCCGCCGCTGCGCGGGCCGCTTCGAGGCGCGCGTTGCGGGCAGCCACGAGACGGCGCTGCAGCGGCGTGAGCGTCCGGCTCGCGGGATCCAGGAAGATGAATCGCGGCAGGCGATCGGGGCGGACCATGCCGAGCTCCATGCGCGCCTTGCGCTCGATCACCTGCGGCGCTGACAGCTGTGCCGCCTCGGCGCCGAGCAGGGCGTTCTCGCGGCGCAGCTCGCGGCGCTGGTCGTCGAGCCGCCCGAGCTCGGCGGTGCGCCCGATCACGACGTTGTTGATGAGGATCACCCCGACCGAGCAGGCGAGCGCGGTGAGGATCGCGCCGAGCACCAGCATCCGGACGGCGTAGCGACGAAGCCGCGGGCTGCGGCGGATCGTGGCGACCAACGCGAGGAAGGGCAGTGCCAGGAGGCCGAGCACGGCCGGAAGCACGCGGGAGCGCGGAGCGGACCGCCGCGCCGGTCGACGCGCAGCAGTGCTGGTCGCCGGGATCGTCACGGGCGCGTCCAGGTCGACGAACCCCGTGCCGTCGACGTCGACGTCGCCGCCCCACCACGGATCGGCGCCGTGCGTGGTTCGCGAGCCGCTGCCGGGGCGCCTGGTGGTACCGCTCATCGGGTGACCTCCCCCACCGGGCGCGGCGGCTCGATGCGTCGCACGGCACGCAGGCGCGTGGAGGCGGCCCGCGGGTTGGAGTCGACCTCGTCGGCGCCCGGGCGCGCGGCGCCGCGTGTCAGCAGGGCGGCCCGCGACAGGGTCCCGCAGGCGCACACCGGCAGTCCGGGCGGGCAGGTGCAGCGGCCGACCCACGACTCGAAGCGTCGCTTCACGATGCGGTCCTCGAGCGAGTGGAAGCTCATCACGACGAGCCGCCCGTCCGGAGCGAGCAGCTCGAGCGCAGCGTCGAGGCCACGCTCCAGCATCCCGAGCTCGTCGTTGACGGCGATGCGCAGCGCCTGGAACACGCGACGGGCGGGGTGCCCGCCGGGCGCATAGCGCGCCTTGGCAGGGATCGACCCGAGCACGAGCTCCACGAGCTGGCCCGTGCGCGTGATCGGGGATGTGGCCCGCTGCTCCACGATCGCCTCGGCGATCCGGCGGGCGAACCGCTCCTCGCCGAACTCGCGCAGGATCCGTTCGAGCTCGCGTGCATCGAGCCGGGCGACCAGCTCCGCGGCGTCTTCGCCGTCGGACTGGTCCATTCGCATGTCGAGCGGTGCGTCATGGGCATACGAGAAACCGCGCTGTGCCTGGTCGAGTTGCATCGAGCTGACACCGACGTCGAGTATGACCGCGTCGGCGGACATGCCCTCCTCCGCAAGCTGCCGGAACGCGTCGGGAAACGGCGCCCGCACGAAGCGCGTCTCCAGGTTCGGGAACTCGGCCGCGAACGCCTCGAAGCGCGGCTGTGCGGTCGCGTCCCGGTCCACGCCCACGTAGCAGCCGGCGGGGGCGAGCGATGGCGCGATCCGGCGTGCGTGGCCGCCAGCACCGAAGGTCCCGTCGACGATGGTCGCTGACGGATGTGCCGCCACGAGCTCGAGCACCTCGGCGGGCATCACGGGCACGTGTGGGCGCTCGGGGGTCGCGCCGCGGGGAGTTTCGGCGGCAGGGGACATGCGTGTTCCTTCGGGATCTGCGCGCGAATTCCTGCCGGACGCCCCTGCAACACGAGGCTGCGCACGTGCGATGGACAGGTGATGGCGCCGCGCGGGGTGGCGCCTCACGGGGAGACATCATGACGCTGCTTCGCTCGATCATCGACCGCATCCGTTCCGGTGGCATCGGCGGCGGTCCGCCGATCGCATTCGCCTGACCGACCGCGACGCCGACGCGACGCCGTGAACCTCGACCTCAGGTCGAGGCTGCGTCCGGATGCGATGACACCATGCGCCGCAGGGAGCCGACCTGCGAAGGGAGCAGCATGGCAGCGGGACGAACCATCGAGCCAGTCGAGGCAGTCGAGCAGCAAGCCACCGAGGCGCACAGCGTCAAGGATGCGCAGCTGGGATTCGGCGCCGAGTACCGCGAGCTGGCACGCCAGCGTCGCTTCGTCCGCAGCGACGAGCCGCGGCCGGGCGACGACGTGCCCTACACGTGGCACGCGGCCGTGACCGCACCCGCGCCGGCTGCCACTGCCGCAACGCCGACACCGGCGCAGCCCGCCCCGACCGCCTCGCTGGCGAGCGCCGAGCCGGTCGCGTCTCGCGTCGCCGACGCCGCAGGGCGCGCCTCGGCGCGAATCTCCTCCGACCACAAGGCGATGCTCGGCGAGCTCGCTCGGATGTCGGACCGCCTGGTCGAATCACGCGAGCAGCTCGCGACGGCCCTGGCCCGCGCCGAACACGCCGAAGCGACGGTGGCCGCCTCCAACGGCCGCCTCATGGCTGCCCAGGCGCTCGTCATGGATGCGCAGCGAGCGACGCGTGAGAGCGCGGAGCGCTGCGCGTGGCTCGAGGGACGCTGCGAATCGTTGGGCGAAGCACTTGAGCTCGCGGTCAACGCCTCGATGCTGACGCGCTGGCGCTGGCGCCGGCAGCAGCGCGCGGCCCAGCTGCCGCAGTAGCGACCCCGGTCAGCTGCGCGGCCGCAGCAGTGCTCCCCGGATCGCCTCGTAGGCGGCGTCGTCGGTGAGGATCCCGTAGTGCGTCACGCGTGACATCGGCCCGATCGTGCGGCCCTCGTCGACTGCGATGAAGGGCGCACCCTCGATCTTGGCCGAGTTCGCCGGCAGCAGGATGCCGTCGACGCCGTTGGTGCCGACCGCGACTTGGTCGCTGCCGCGGCGCGTCCTGGCCAGGTCGTCGATGAGCTCGGTGCCGCGCCGGATCTGCTGCATGCCCTCAGGCAACGCGCCACCGACCACGCGGTCCATCGGACCGAGGTGGAGGCCGGTGTTCGCACTCGACACCGTCACCACGCGCCCATTGGACCCGGGCGCCTGGAACTTCTGCTGCCAGGTTCGCGCGACGAGCCCGCCACGGCTGTGGCCCACCGCGTCGACCGTGCGCGATCCGGTCACGAGGCGGATGCGGTTGACCTCCGCGTTCACGAAGGCGGCGTCGGCGACGGCGTCGTCGAATCCGCGGTTGGGCAGGTCGACGTGGAAGGCGCGGAACCCGTCCCGGGTGAGCGAGCGCTCGATCGCGCCCATCGCCGTGCTCGTGTTGCCGTAGCCGTGCACGAGCAGCACCGGTGGCGCGTCAACCGCGGGCTTCGCGAGCGGCGTACCGAGCGCGTCGACCTTGGCGACGTTGCGTTCGACGTGCTTCATGAGCCCTGTCCAGGCCGTTCGAACACCGTTCTCGTAGATCCCCATGCCTGCATCCCCCCGGATTCGTGGCTACCGGAGTATCGGATTACGGGCCTGACTCGGATCAGTCGGGGCCGCGCGGCTACACGTTGAAGCGGAAGTCCACGACGTCGTCGGGCTGCATCACGTAGTCCTTGCCCTCGAGGCGGGCCTTGCCCGCCGCGCGCGCGGCAGGGACGGACCCCAGCTCGAGCAGGTCGTCGTAGCTGACGATCTCCGCCTTGATGAAGCCCTTCTCGAAATCGGTGTGGATGACGCCCGCCGCCTGCGGCGCCGTGGCGCCGATCGGGATCGTCCAGGCGCGGATCTCCTTCTCGCCGGCCGTCATGTACGTCTGCAGGCCGAGCGTGTGCTGGGCCGCGCGCGCGAGCTGGGCGAGCCCGGATTCGGCGAGCCCGAGGTCGGCGAGCATCTCGGCGGCGTCGGCCTCCTCCATCTCGGCGAGCTCCGCCTCGATCTCCGCGCACACCAGCACGCTGTCGGCCGGGTCCACCAGCGCCGAGAGCTTCGCGCGCAGCGCGTCGTCGGTGAGCGATGCCTCGTCCACGTTGAACACGTAGATCGACGGCTTGGCCGTGAGGAGGAACAGCTCGCGCAGCGGCGCGAGGTCGAGCCCGGAGCCGTACAGCACGTCGCCCGCCGCGAGGATCTCGTGCGCACGCTCGAGCGCCTCGGCGAACGGCTTGGTCGCCGGCACCTTGA
>JAOPYU010000319.1 GCA_025964455.1 Thermoleophilia bacterium
ACACCGTGTACTCCGGATGGAATGCGAGCGGGATGAAGCACTGGAGCGCGCCGACCTCGCCCGTGCGGTTGATGTCCGGCATCTCGCCCGACGCCTCGAAGCGGGCACGGGTGGCGAGTGATTCGTCCTCCAGCTCGCGCAGGCGTACGAGGTGGTCGATGCGCTCCTCGAGCGTCTCGACATGCCCGTAGAGCATCGTGCAGTTGGTCTTCACGCCGACCTCGTGGGCACGGCGGTGCACCTCGAGCCACTCCTCGGCCGTGTCCTTGCCGCGGCAGACCAGGTCGCGAACGCGCTGGGAGAAGACCTCCGCGCCGCCACCCGGCATGGAGCCGAGCCCGGCATCGACGAGGTCCTGCAGGACCTGCGTGTCGCTCAGCCCGCCGCCGAGGCGGCCGAGGTGGCGGATCTCCGACGCGGTCCACATCTTCAGGTGGATGTCCGGTACCGCCTCGTGCATGCGGCGCACGAGCTCGATGTACCACTCGTACGTGATGTCGGGGTGTTCGCCGCCGACGACGTGGATCTCCGTGACGCCGAGCTGCGCCGCCTCGAGCGCCTGCTCCACCATGTCGTCGTGGCTGAAGGCATAGGCGCCGTCGTGCGTCTCCTGCGTGCGGCTGAACGCGCAGAAGCGGCACTTGATCCGGCAGATGTTGGTGTGGTTGATGTGCCGGTTGTGGTTGAAGAAGACCTCGTCGCCGTGGAGCGCGCGTCGGCGCAGGTCGGCGAGCCGGCCGACCGTCAGCAGGTCGGTGCTCTCGATGAGCGTCAGCCCGTCGTCGAACGCCAGTCGTTCACCTGCGAGCACCGGCTCGATCAGGGGAAGGAGCGCGTCGTCCTGCACGAGGCGGCGGATGGTGTCGACCTGGCGATCCAGGGTCGCGGTGGGCTGGTCCGACATGCGGGTCCTTGGGTGGGGAAAACCTGCATGGATCCTAGATGAACACCGTCTCCGGCGAGCCGGGCGGCGGCGCTATCGCATCGGTGTTCCGAGGGGCGGAGCATCCACCGATGTGCAGATCGTCGAGATGGGGTCGACGGTCTGCACATCCACCGAGGGACACCTAGCTGAGGCGATCGACGGAGGCGGCCGCGATCGTGCGCAGCGGGCCGATGTCGAAGCGGTTGCCGAGCTCCGGCAGCAGCGCCTCGGCGTCGCGGCGCATCGCGAGCGCGAAATCGGCCGCGCTGTCGACCGCGCCGGTCGCGCGGATGTCCGCGAGCAGCGGTTCGACATCCGCATCGGCGATGTCGGGACCCGCGATTCGCGCCGCGAGCGAATCGTCGCGGACCACCGCTCGGAGCATGGGCAGCGTCATCGTCCCGTCGCGCAGGTCCGCGCCCGGGCGCTTGCCGAGCAGCGCCTCGGTCTCCGGGCTGCCGCAGTCGAGCACGTCGTCGGCGACCTGGAAGGCCGTGCCGACGAGCCGTCCGAACCGGGCGAGCGTGTCGATGTCCTCGAGCTCGGCGCCGCCGAGGATCGCGCCGAGCTGCAGCGCCGCCTCGAACAGGATGCCGGTCTTCATCGCGCAGCGATCCAGGTACCCGACCTCCGCGAGGTGCGGATCCCGCGCCTGTCGCGCCTGCAGCGCCTCGCCCTCGGCCAGGGTTCGCGACGCACGCGCCAGCACACGCGTGGCGCGCAGCACCCGCCGCTCGTCGGTCGCGTTGCGGCAACCCACGAGGGTGTCGAACGCCAGGCTGAACAGCAGGTCGCCGGCCGCGATCGCCACGTCGCGTCCGGAGGTCGCGCCGACCGTCGGCTCGCCGCGGCGCAGGGCGGCGCCGTCGAGCAGGTCGTCGTGCACGAGCGTCGCGGTGTGGATCAGCTCGACCGCCGCACCCGCCCGCAGCGAACACGTGTCGAAGGACATGCGTCCCGCGTCGTCGCCCTCGAGCGCGCGCGGCCGCGCCGCCCGCACGAGCAGCGGTCGCAGGCGCTTGCCACCGGCGGCGATCGGACCACGCGCCGCCGCCGCGACCGGACCCTCGTGCGCGTCGACCAGCTCGAGCATGTGGCGGTCGACATCAGCCAAGAAGCTGCGCAGCTGCGGGTCGTCGAGCGTCGCCGCGGTGGTCATGCGTCCGCGCCGACCGTCGCGTCCGCCGTCGCCGTCACCGTCGGCGCCGCCTCGACCGGCAGCACGCCGCGATGCAGCGCCACGATCCCGCCGCCGTACCGCTTCCACGTCACGTCGACGATCCCGGCGGCCTCGATCACTGCTGCGTGCTGCGGCGGGCGCGGGAAGCCCTTGGTCGACTCGGGCAGGTAGGTGTACGCCGCCCGGTCGCGCGAGATGATGCCACCGAGGATCGGCACGACCCGGTCGAACCAGATGTCGTAGAACCAGTTCGCGACCCGGGTCCTGGGCCGCGTGATCTCCAGGCACACGATGCGTGCGCCCGGGCGCCCGACGCGCGCGAACTCGCGGTAGGCGAGCGCGAGGTCCTCGACGTTGCGCACGCCGAAGCTCACCGTGACGACGTCGAAGGAATCGTCCTCGAACGGCAGCGCCAGGGCATCGCCCTGCACGAAGTCGATGCGCTCGGCAGCGGCGTGGTCGCGGTGCCCGCCCTTGCGCTTGCGCGCCTGCTCGAGCATCCCGGCGGAGAAGTCGAGCCCGGTCACGTGCTCGGCGCCCGCCTCGGCGAGCAGGAAGCTGATGTCACCCGTCCCGCAGCACACGTCGAGCGCGCGCGTGGACGGATCCACCTTCGCCGCGCGCACCGCCGCGTTGCGCCACCGCTTGTCGATCCCCATCGTCATGACGAGGTTCATCAGGTCGTAGCGACCCGCGATGCGGTCGAACATGTTCTGGACGTCTTCAGCCTTCGGCATGCGTGGATCCTATCCCTGTCGTGGAGCGGGCTCGATGCCCGCGTCCCACTCGCCGAGCAGCGACTGGTCGATGCCGATGAGGTTGAGCACCTTGGCTACCACGAAATCGATCATGTCCTCGATCGTCTCGGGCAGCTGGTAGAAGGCAGGCATGGCCGGCAGCACGTGTGCGCCGGCGCGCCGCACGCGCAGCAGGTTCTCGAGGTGGATGGTCGAGAGCGGGGTCTCGCGCGGCACGAGCACGAGCTTGCGATCCTCCTTGAGGGCCACGCTCGCCGCGCGGTGCAGCAGGTTGGACCCGGCGCCGCTCGCGATCGTCGCGAGCGTGTCCATGGAGCAGGGCACGATCACGGCGGCATCCCACCGCGCGCTGCCGCTCGCATACGGCGAGCCGAAGTCGTGCGCGTCCCAGATCCGCTCGGCCGGCAGGCCCGTGTCTGCGATCCAGCGATCGAGCACCTCGCCGTGGTCCATCCGCAGGTCGCCGTAGAGCTCCTGCCCCGAGACCTGGAGCGATGCCTTGGAGAAGCAGGCGCCGACGGTGTGCCCGCCCTGCACGAGCGCCTGCACGAGGCGACGTGCGTAGGGGGCGCCGCTTGCCCCGGTGATGCCGACGAAGACGTCCATGCGCGCAGGCTATCCCAGCGACGCACGTGGGGGGCGCCGAAGCGCCCCCCACGTGTCGTCATCAGCTGTTCGCGAGCGTCACTCGGGGCTGCCGTCGTCGTCCTTCGCGAGGCCGTCGTCGCTGCTGGCGCCCTCGTCGTCGACGCCACCCTCGGTCTGGCCACCGACGGTCGCCGGATCGCCCGCGTCGCCGCGGTCGTCCGCGTCGGTCGCATCCTCTCCGCTGCCGGCGGTCTTGCCGCCGGTCACGCGGTCCCAGTCGGTCTGGCCGACCGAGCCGAGGCTCTCGGCCTCGCCCGGCGCGCCGAGCGTCTTGAGGAAGGCCGCGACCTGCGCCGCCTGCTCGTCGGTCATGCTCGAGCCGCCCTTGACCGGCATGGCGCCGCCGCCGAGGCCCTTGGCCAGCACCTCGATGATGTCGTCCACCGAGTCATAGCGCGTGCCGACCGCATCCAGGTTCGGACCCGGACCGCCGTTGCCGACACCGCCGAGCTGGTGGCACGAGCCACACGTCTCGTAGATGCCCTCTTCGAACAGCACCGCATAGCCGGGCATCGCCAGCTGGCCCTCGGAGAGCCCCTCGGGGCCCCCCGTCTCCTTGCCCGACTGGGAGCCGAGGTAGGTGAACGAGAGCAGCGTGATCGCGGTCAGCACCATCGCGGCCATCGCGACCGGACGGCGCGACGGGCGCCGCTCCTTCTTGCGGTCCACGAACGGCCAGGCGATCAGCATCATCAGCCAGAGCGTCGGCACGATGATCGTGCCGAGCACCACGAGCTGCGGGTTGGCGAAGATGATCAGCAGGTAGAAGAGGAAGTAGAAGTACCACTCCGGTCGCGGGTGGTAGCTCGTGGTCGACGGGTCGGCCTTCTCCTCGTACAGCAGCCCGAGCAGCGGCTTGTCGACGGATTCGTCGAGCTCCCCGCCCTTGGTCCTGAAGACCGCGCCGGGCTCCTTCGGGGTGTACTGCTCCTGCTCGGCCGGGGTGGCCACGCGGTCACAGGTCGGGTTCCACCACGAATCGCAGTTCGCCATGCTGAACCACATGGTGCTGAGCACGATGAGCAGCACCATGATGCCCGTCGCGGCGATCACGTCGTGGTAGGTCCCGTTCGGGAAGAACGGCTTGCCGTGCTCGGCGACCCGGCGCTTGTACTCCAGGAACGCGCGGCGCTGGTCGCTCATCGGCTCCGGCTGGTGGTTGTCGTGCTCGGCCATCAGGACCAGGCCTCCGGATCATTGGCGGGATCGTCGGTCTTCCACGGCGCCGGCGTGACGCCGAGCCGCGTGACGAGGTACATGTGCAGGCCGATCAGGCCCATGAGCGCTCCGGGGATCAGCAGCATGTGCAGCCCGTAGAAGCGCGGGATGATGTCGGAGGTGTACTCCGAACCGCCGCGCAGGAACTCGGAGATGTACGGCCCCAGGAACGGCGCGGTGCCGTTCAGGTTGATGGCCACGACCGACGCCCAGAACGCGCGCTGGTCCCACACGAGCAGGTAGCCCGTGAGGCCCATCGCGAGCGTCGTCACCAGGATCAGCACGCCGGTGATCCACGTCAGCTCACGCGGGTACTTGTACGCGCCCATCATGAACGAGGCCGCCATGTGCAGGAACATGAGCACGATCATCATGCTCGCGCCCCACTTGTGCATGCCGCGCACGAGCCAGCCGAAGTCGAAGTGGAACATGATCCGCTGGATCGACTCGTACGCCGTGTCGGCGCCCGGCTGGTAGTGCATCGCGAGGATCGCGCCGGTGACCGCCTGGTTCACGAACACGATCAGCAGGCAGAAGCCGAGCGTGTGGAGCCAGCTCAGGCCGCGCGGCACGTTGCGCAGCAGGAACCACTTGTGGAACTCCACGAGCCCACCGCGCTGGTCCACCTGGTCGAGCGCTCGCGTGCCCTGGAACTTCAGTTCTTCCTTCAAGCCGTCCATCTGGGATCAGGCCTCGTTTCGTCTCGTCGGGGTCGAGGATGCGCCGGGCATCAGGGCTGCAGGGGGTAGAACAGGCCCTCGGGACCGCTCGTGTGCTGGCCCGGGTCGCGGTGCGACTTGCGCTCGCCGTCGTTGTTGAGCGCGTAGATCGCGGTCGCCCACAGCTCCTCGCCGCGCTTCTCCCACAGGTAGCGGTCGAGCGGGCGGACCGGCGGACCGGCCTGGCGCTTGCCGTCCTTGTCGTAGGAGCCGCCGTGGCACGGGCAGACGAACCCGGTCGTCGACGCCTGCACCGGGCACCCGAGGTGCATGCAGACGTTGGAGACGACCGAGTACTCCTCCTGGCCCTTGAGCGCGAAGGGATCGTCGCCGGGCTTGGCGTTGCGGCGCACGAACGCGACCTTCTTGCGGATGTAGGCATCCGGCTTCTCGGCGCGCGGCTGGAGCACCACCTTGGTGAAGCTGCCGTCCTTGAACTCGTCGATGTTGCCGAGCAGGACGGGCTCGAACTCCTCGCCGCCGAATACGGGGCCGAGCGCCATGCCCGCGACGGGCACCGCGATGAGCGCGCCCATGAGGCCGCCGACTCCGACGGTCGCGGCCGTCAGGAACTGGCCGCGCGTCATCTCCTTGTCGGCGACGGTCGGCGCTGCCTGACCGTCGGCCGGAGGGGTGTGTGTCGCTTCGGACACGATGGCTCCTTCGTCGTGGAAATGCGTCGAGCCGTGCGGGGGCCTGCGAAGGCGCCACGCGCGCGAGTCGAACGTCCCGACCCTACAGAAGGTGGCGCCCGAAAGTGCGGCCACCCGTCTTGAACGGGGAGCACATCCTCACGCCGCCGCCGGATGCGGTCGGCAGGCCGGGCTCACGGCTCCGGAGCCGGCTCCGGATCGGGGGCGTCAACCACGACGAGCGGGCGATCGTCGCCTCGCCGGAGCGTCTCGCCCCGGGCGACTTCGCGGCGCAGCATCGCGAGCGCCACCGTGCCGCCGTCGGGTGTCGGGGCCCACGTCGTGAGCCGACCGACCGCACGCGCGTCCTCGGGTGCATCCTCGCGGTGCACGGCGAGTACCTCGTCGAGCGCCGCGGCTGGGGCGTCGGTGTCGTCGGCGATCGCCTCGGGGGCGATCGGGCCGCTTGATTCGATGCGTCGAAGGGTGCGGTTCGCGTGGCCGCGGTAGTGCAGCCGGGCGACGGGCTCCTGGCCCAGGTAGCAGCCGGCATCGAGCGCAACCGCTCCATCCATGCCGCCGACCTCTGCCGGCATCCGCCCGACGAGCAGGTCGTGCAGGCCGGGGACGCCCCGCATGATCCGGTCCGCCTCGACCGTGTCCGGGTCGGCGAGCGCGAGGCCGCCGACATCGACGGCGTCGCGCACGACGCTGGCGCACGCCTCGGCGCTGCCGATGAACGCGCGCGTCGGATGGGCACCGCCGTGGACGGTCGTCCAGGCTCCCGACGTGGCGACGGGCGTGTCGGGGAGCGAGCTGCCGATGAGTGCGACCGTCGAGACGTCGACCGGCTCGAACCCGGCCCGGGCGCGGAGGCGGTACTTCGCGAGGTGCGCGCGCAGCGGCTCGACGAGGTCGGGCAGCGTCTCCAGCAGCAGCCGCGGCGCGTCCTCGACGAGCTCGTCGCGTCGCGGGTCGTGCCACGGCCCGTCGGGGAGGCGGTGGAGCAGGGCCGGCGCGATGATCCGCGCCTTGGCGTCCAGGAACAGCCCGAGCACGGCCGTGCCGGGCTCGATGCGCTCGACGGCCTGCGTGCAGAGCCCGTCGAGGAGCGTGGCGGCGTCGGGCCCCGACGCCTCGAGGAATGCGGTCACCTGCCACCAGCGCACGACGGCGCCCGTCTCGAGCAGGGCGCGTGTCTGCTCCGGCGTGGCGACGGTGGTCGTTGCGGGCTCGGGCGGGGTCATCCGCCCGATCTTCGCACAGGTCAGCGGCTGCCGCGAAGCTGCGTGCGCAGGTCCTTGGCGAGCGTGGTGGTGCCCGCGCCGTCCTGGCCGAACATCGCGAGGAACATGTCGCTGGCGTAGGTCTCCATGAGCATGCGCTGGCTGTCGTCACGCAGCGCGGATGCCAGCGCACGCCGGTCGCCCGGCAGGGTCGTGGCAGGCGTCGCGGTGGCGGCATCCACACGCGCCTGGAGCAGCGTGGCGCAGGCCGCAGGGTCGTCGGCGTCGCCGGCCTTGGTTGCGTACAGGCTCGCCGCGTCCGGATCGGCCATGAGCGTCGCGACGTCGGCGTCCTCGGCGAACAGCGGGCACCCGGTGGCATCGAGCAGCACGCCGCCCTCGGTGGTGACCGGCGGCGAATCGGTGGCAGTGCGCAGGGCCTCGCCGGGCATCGCGATGCGCGTCGACCCGGTGGCGAGGCGTCCGCGGCCGTCGGTCGGGCGCGTGTCACCTGCGACGTCGCGCAGGTCGCCGTCGCGCTCGAGCTGGTAGCCACGCATCGCGAGGTACGGCTTCACCGGCGTGTCGGCCTTGGAGGACGCCGACGTGTCGGAGCCGCGTGTCGATGGCGTCTGCTGCTTGATCACGCCTGCGCGGACACCGACGGCCTCGACGCCCCGGGCGGTGGGCGTCAACAGCGCAGGGGTCGATGCCACGACCAGCGCGATGATGAGCAGGATGAGTCCGAGGAAGGTCCGGTTGGGCATGTCGCGTCCGTGCGGTGCTGTGCGCCGTCTCCGTGCGTGGGCCGATCCGTGGCCCCGAAGCATGCGGCGATACGACACGCCCATCGGCATCCGTTGCAGAAATCTTTATATGCTCGGATCAGGTGCGCGTCGCGGCGGCGCGACGGAGCACCGCTTCGAGGCCGTCGACCGACGCCGCGAGCCCGTACGTGGCGTCGCCCCATGCGAATGCCGCGTCGCCGATCGTGCGACGTTCGTCGGCGGTGCGCGATGCCCAGCGCCGCATGGCGGCAGCCAGCTCCGTCGCCGTGCGCGCGAGGTCGCCTCCGGTCGCGGTCGCGACCTCCGTCGGCAGGCCCGGCACCGTGGTGATGAACGGCAGGTGGCAGCCCAGGTACTCGAGGACCTTGGTCGGCAGGGCGCTCTCGAAGACCGGATCGGGGCGGAGCAGGTGGAGCCCTACGTCAGCCGCCTCGAGCAGTTCGCGCGCGTCCGACTTCGGAAGCGCGCCGAGCACGTGCACACCCGCGATCGGTCCGGCCTCGAGGCGCGCGGCGATCGCCGCGGAAGCGCTGCCGGCGCCGGCCATGACGACGTGGATCGGGTCCTGCGCGCCGACCGGGTCGCCGCCATCGGCGAGCTGCGCCGCTGCGTCGAGCAGCACGTCCAGGCCGTTGACCACGCCGTGCGCGCCGACGTAGGCGAACACGCACGCACCCGCCGGGATACCGAGCCGCTCGCGCACGCGCGCGCGAGTCGCAGGGGATGGGGGATGGTCCTCGATCGCCCCGGTGACGAGCGTCACGTCCGTCGCGCCGTGCCCGTGCATGAGCTCCACCAGCCCCGGAGTCGGGACGATCGTGCACGTCGCGGCGCTCGCGTAGCTGCGGGCGAAGCGATCGAGCAGGCGGTAGGCGCGCGAGTCCTCGGAGAGCAGGCCCACGGCAGCTGCGCTCTCGGGCCACAGGTCGCGGACCTCGAGCACCCAGGGGCGACGGTGCCGGCGCGCGATCCAGCGTCCAGCCGTCGCGACGCTGAGTGGCGGGGAGGATGCCCACACCACGTCCGGTCGCGCCAGGCGCGCCCCGCGCAGCGTCGCGTTGCGCGCGAACGAGACGTAGTTGCGGGCGCGTCGACGGAACGACCGGTGCACGTCGTCAACTGCGCGGACCCAGTGGTGGGTGATGCCGTCGATCTCCTCGCGGACGTATCGGCGACCCGCGTACCGCTCCGGGATCGTGCCGTCCATGTAGTTGATCGGCGAGCTCACGAGGTCGACGTCCCACCCGCGGCGCACGAGCTCGGCCAGCAGCATCCGGTGCCGGTAGATGCCCGGTGCGCCCGGCGTGGGGGCGTGCTGGTAGACGACGAGGAGGCGCATGGGACGGCATCTACCCGTCGATGCGGGGTCGCTACCAGCAGCGCGCCTTGGGCCGGTGGTACGCCTTCGGTCCCGTTCGGTCGTCGACGCGCCCGTGCACGAACCCGCCGGGGACTGCACAATCCCACGTTCCCTGAACAATGCCTGCTAATTCCCGTGGAGCCTTGCGAGGGCTCCCGGAACGTCGAGTAACGTTACTGAACGTCTGCAAGAACCACGTTCCCATGCGGGATTCCAGTTTGGAAGGGGTGCGGGGGAGGGGACAATCCCCCCATGTCCCAAATCGCCCCCACCACCGCCCAGATCTCCTCGCCCACCCCGACCCGCGTCCAGACGAAGGCCCCCCTCCTTCTGCTGTTCGCCGAGTACACGAGCGGCCAGTCGCGCCGCATGGACGGCTTCGTCGCCCACGTGCTCCAGCGCCGGCACAACCATGGCTCGTTCCGGTACCGGATCGTGCTCAAGGAGCAGCGCCCCGACCTGTTCGAGCGCTTCCACATCGACGAGTCGCCGACCCTGGTCGTCGTCGACGATGGCGCCGTGCAGGCGCGGCTCGTGGGCTACCACCGCCCCGGCGCCGTCGAGGACCTGCTCGCGCCCTGGCTGCACTAGGCCCGACGGATCACGGCACGTAGTTCGCGCCGCGGCCGACGCCTTCGCCGTATGACAGGCGGATGCGGTTCGCGTACGGGTTGGAATAGCCCGCATACGGATCGTAGTACGGGCTGGTCAGGTTCGAGGGCGCCATTCCCACGGGCGCTCCGCCCGAGGGGTCGAGGTCGCCACCGTACTGGCTGAACACGTCCTGGATCGGCGCCGGCTGCGAGTACAGCGGATCGCGGGTCGCCGTGCCTGACTGGCGTCGGCGGATTGCATCGCTGCCGTACGGCCCGTACTGGTAGTCGCCGTCGTACTCCCACCGCGACGTGTCACCCAGGACCGCCTCGTCCGGATCGGTCGACCGCGAACGGTCGCTCGTGAACTTCGCATCGTCGCCGCGCGTCTCGTAGTCGCGGTCGTGGTAGTAGCTCCACGAGCCGTCCCGGTCGGTCCCGCCGACCAGGTCGGTCGGGCGGCTGCCGGGCGGTCCTGTCTGGATCGCGCCCGACATCACGCCGATCGCGCCGAGCGCAGCGAGGCCGACGAGCCCCCAGAGGAACATGCGTGTCATCGGTGAGCCCGAGCGCTGCGTGCCGCTTCGGACCGTGACGGTTCGTGCGGCCTGCACCCGCGCGGCCTTGCGGCGCGCTGATCGCGAGACGGGCGGCGGCTCGGTGGCGATCCCGGCGTTGGCAGAGGCGAGGATCGCATCGATGCCGGGCGCGGCTGCGTCGTCGGGCGCCACGCGCGGACGTGCGTGGAGGCCGTCGTCGTGCTGGTGCGGATCGGTGGGGGGGTGCTGGTGCATCGCGTCGCCTTGGCCACGCCGGAGCGCTGGTAGGGTACTGCCCGTGCCGTATTTCATCTGCCCGAGCTGCGCATGGCGTGGTGCCCGTACATCGAGAACCGCTGGGTTCACGGACCGCCCTGCAGCGTGCGAACGGTGCGGGTTCGGCTTCCTGTTCGAGCTGCTGGACGACTATTTCCCGTCACCGCTCGCCGGCATCTTCGTCTGCGACCAGCAGGGACGCATCCTCGCGTTCGGTCGCGGTGCGCGCGAGCTGAGCGGATTCGACGAGCAGGAGCTGATGGGCTCGGACCTCGCCGACGCGCTCGAGCTGCGCGTCCCCGACGAGCCCGACGCCCAGGCACCGCACCTGACCGCGCTCGAGTGGGGCGCCCGCGTGCTCGGCAAGCAGATGACACTGCACGATGCCGCTGGCAAGGACCTCCCGGTCACCGGTGACTTCTTCCCTGCCTACGATGACGACGGCGGCCTGCTCGCGTCGTTCACGCCGCGCAGCGCCCCGCCCACCACGTAACCCGATCGAACCGGGGAGCCCCCGTGCGCCTGCTCGACCATGCCGCCCTCCACGTCGCCGACCGCGACGCGCTCGCGCAGGAGTTGGTCGATCGCCTCGACGTGCACGTGATCGAGCGGACGGATCGCTTCACGCTGCTCGGGGCGCATGCCGACCACGGCAAGCTGACGTTGCTGGATCCCGAGGACCAGCGCCGGCCGCGGGCCAACCGCATCGTGTCGCTCGTGCTGGCCGAGCCCGGGATCGCGTCCAGTTCACCGGTGGAGCTGCCCGGTGGCCTGGTCTGCACGTTCGTCGACACGTCGGCGCTGGGTCTGGAGTGGGCTGACATCCCGCGTCACGCGCTGGTCGGCGTGACGCTCCGTTCGAATGACCCCGATGGCGCCGCTCGCGAGCTGGAGCGTCACGCCATGCGGGTGCGATCGCGCGCCGCCGACGTCGCGCTCCTCTCCGTCGGCGCGAGCGACGCCGACGGCAGGATCACGCTCACGCGCGAGGCGTGGACCGACCAGGATGCCCCGTCCATGCTTGACCACGTCGGCATCCGCGTGGACGACGCCGAGGGCTGGCGAGCCCGGGCGGAGCTGGACGGACATGAGGTCGTGAAGTGGGTGGAGGCGCCCCACTCCAAGGCCGTGTTCCTCGCAGGCCCCGACTCGATCGTGCTCGAGTTCGTCGAGCAGACCGCGCGGTTCGAGGGCGAATGACCCGCCCGCTCGTCGCGGTCGTCGGCGCGGGGCTCGCGGGGCTCGTCGCGGCAGTGTCGGCGCACGCCGCGGGAGCTGACGTGGTCGTTCTCGAACGCGACGAGGGTCCGGGGGGCGCGACCGCGGCCTCGGCCGGGTGGATCTGGCGCTACCGCGACATCGCCACCGCACGACTGCTCGCGCCGCGTGGCGATCACGCGATCCACGAGGTGCTCGTCTCAGGCCTCGACGACTCGCTGGCCTGGCTCGAGGGGCAGGGAGTCCGCCTCATCGCTCGCGGCACCGGTCGCAGCTTCACGGACGGTGCGCGGATCGATCCGGTGCAGGCGCTCGGGGCGCTCGCCGACCGTCTCCCCGATGATGCGGTGCAGCGCCGTACCGCGGTGGTGGACGCGCGCCGCGCGTCAGGCGGCGGACACGAATTGCTGGTACGTCGCGCGCGGCCCGGTGGCCTCGCCGCCGCACCACCCGCGTGGGTACCGGCGGATGCCGTCGTGTTCTGCGGCGGAGGCTACGCCCTCGATCATGACCGCATCGCACGCGAGAGCCGAACCCCGCCGCAGGTCTCGGAGCGCTGGCTGCTGCGCGCACCGCGCGGCGGCGACGGTACGAGCATGGCAGCGGCCCTCGCGCTCGGTGCCGTCCGCATGCCGGGAACGGGTGAATGCATGACCCGCCTTGCGATCGACCTGGATGACGCGACCTCGCCCGAGTCGATCCGCGTCGGCGAGTTGCTCGTGCCCGACGCCACGCTGCTGGACGGCGACGGCGCCCCCATCGAGCGCGCGCAGCACGACTGGTCGGGCGCGCTCGCGGCATGGGACCTCGCCCGACGAAGCGGCCGAGGGCGCGTCGTGCTGCCACGCGCTGCGCTCCGTACGGAGCTGCACGCAGGCACGGTCGAGGACGCGCTTCGAGCCGCGATCGCGGCCGGCGCGATGAGCGGCCGCACCGGCGATGGCGGCGTGTGGCTCGACGTCGCCGCCGGCATCACCCACACGCGGTGTGGCCTGCGCATCGACCCCGACGGCCGCCTGCTCGAGGCAGTCGAGTCGCGTATCGGGCGCCGCACGCGTGAGCGTGCACTGCCGCGCGCCTTCGCCGCAGGCATGGACGCCGCCGACGTCGGGCTCGGCGGAACCGCGAGCGGGCTGGCCCAGGCGCTCGTGTTCGGCCGGCGCGCGGGCGCCGCCGCAGTGACCTCCTGAAACGCTCCCCACCAACGAACCGATAGGTCGGTAGGGGAACGTCTGTATCTGGGGGGAACAGACAATGTCAGCCATTGGATTGAACAACGCCGCGATGCCGTATGTCGCTGCGCAGGCGCTCGGCGGCAGTCCGCCGGTCGCCGGGGCGCAGGCAGGCTCGGTCGAGGCATCCGGGGGGCTCGTCGACGACGGACTTCCACGCACGGCCGCCATCGCGGCGGGCGTCGGAGCCAGCGCGTACGGCAGCAACGTCGCCGCGAGCGACGCCGCCGCGTACGCCTCGCAGCAGCAGGCTGCCTCGATGCCCACCGCCGGCACCGCCGCAGGCGCTGGCCAGGCGGGGCCCGCTGCATGGGACGAATCGTGGGCCAAGCGCTTCAAGGACGCTGGCGCGCCCACCGAAGTGATCCAGCAGCTCACCTTCACCGGTGCCATGGGCGCCGACGCCGCGACGCTCCAGGGGATGCTCGACCAGGTCACGACCGAGATCGACACGCAGCTGGCGAAGTTCTCCCACGATCACCCCGAGGCGTTCAAGAAGCTCCGCTCCAACCCAGCGGTCGACCGCGGCATGGTGGCGCAGATCGCGGCCGGCGTGAACGCAGGCCAGATCAAGGCGGACCAGCTCGACCAGCTGGTCGACAGCATCGGCAAGTCGCAGGGCAAGATGCTCTTCGACACGCTCGTCAAGCCGATGCTCGTGTACTCGCTGATTCCCGGCTGGGGCGCGCTCCGGCTCGGCTTCGCTCCCTTCACCGGGGGCAAGGACCCGCTCACCGGCGAGAAGATGTTCGGCGACAAGATGACCACCGCGATGTCGATCGCGATGGGCGTCGGTGGCGGCATCACCATCTTCAACAACGTGCGCGGTGCGATGCAGGTCGCACAGGGCAGCCGCCTCGTGGCGGCGGGCGGCGACGCGGCACGCATCGCGGCAGCCGATGGCGTCGCGAACCTGTCGGGCCTGCAGAAGTTCGCCAAGTGGATCCCGGGCACCAACACCAACAAGGTGTACTCGGGACTCGCGCGGCTCGACACGAACCTCACCAAGGGCATCGAGGCGCTCAAGGCCGGATCGCTCGAGCGCGAGCTCGCCGAGAACGTGGTCACCAAGTGGCGCGCCGGCGAGATCTCGATCCTCGGCGACCCCGCCTCCAAGTTCACCAAGATGGGCTTCCAACCCAATGCCCGCGGCATGCTGCTGGGTCGCAACAAGCCGATGGCGTCGGTCGGCACCAACGGTGCCAAGGCCGCGATCACGCTCGACGGGCGGATGACCGGCAAGACGCTCGCGGCGCACCTGGCCTCGGTCGGGGTCGACTTCGCCGACGACACGGTCAAGAACAACATGCTCAAGACGCGTGTGTTCGGCGACCTGTCGCACACGGATGCGAGTGCGCTCAAGTTGCTGCGCGAGCGGACGCTCGGCAACGCGGCCAACCAGATGCTCGAATCCGGGTTCATCAGCCGGCCGACCGGCTTTGGCAAGGTCGTGGCGGCGGTGCGGCCCGGGCCACTCCAGGACGCGCTCTGGGCAGCGGACAACGTCAACGCCGGCACCTTCGGCAAGCTGCACGGCACCGCAGGTATCCCCAAGTTCGCGAAGTGGGGCGTCGGCGGCCTGCTCGCTGCAGGCGCGGGCTACATGTTCATGGTCAAGCCGCAGATGGATGCAGCCAAGAAGGCGGCGGAGGAAGCTGCCAAGGGGGAGCAGGCGCCGGGTGGCGCGGCACCTGGCGGCCCCGCAGGCGGCGACCAGCAGCTGCAGGCAGCGCTCGCGCAGTTCGCGGCGCTCCCGGCAGACCAGCAGGCCCAGATCATCCAGGAGCAGTACGCCGCGATCCAGCAGGCAGGCAGCCAGCCCAACCTGACGACGGAGCAGCAGGCGGCGATCCAGACGGCGTCGGCCGAGCTGCAGCAGTTCATGCAGGTGGCCAGCCAGGGCGCAGGCCAGGGCGCAGGTGCCGGCACGGCGATGGGCGGCGGGGCGCCGGCAACCGGCGCGCAGC
>JAOPYU010000352.1 GCA_025964455.1 Thermoleophilia bacterium
TCGTGCCTCCGTTGGAGGTGCGCAGGATGGTGCCGCCGTCCCCGACCGCCCAACCGCTGTACTCGTCGAACATGTCGATGTCCCACAACCGGGTTCCCGGCGCCCAGCTGGTGGCGGTCCACGTTGCGCCTGAGTCCGTCGACCGGGCGATGGTGCCGTCCTCGCCGACCGCCATCACCAGCACGCCGTCAGCGCTGGCGCTTACCCCCAAAAGGGCACTGGAGGTGTTTGACGTGAGTGACGTCCAGGTCGCGCCCCGATCGGTCGTACGGCGGATCGCTGCCTGCCACGTTCCGCCCCGATCGACCTGACCACCGACGGCGTAGGCCGTGGTCGAGCTGACGGCGGCGATGTCGGCGAGGCTGGTGCTGTCCGTGCCGCCGCTGCGCCTGTGGGTGAAGGTGGTGGCGGTTGGAGCACGGAGCACGGTCCGGTTGGATCCTGCCGCCCACAACGACCCATCCGGCTGACTGCTGATGCCGTTGAGGTCGACGCTCGTGCCGGTCGGCATGCGCTGCCACGTGGTTCCGCCGTTGGTGCTGCGCATGACCGTGCCGAGCGCGCCGCTGACGTACACGGTGGACGAGCCGGGCGCGACCGACACCCCGGCCAGGTCCTCGCCGATATCGACGGCCGCGGTGAGTGACGTGCATGTGAGAACGGACGTGCCGGAATTCCACGTCAGCTTGACCACCACGCCACTGAGACCGACTGCATACGCGGTGAACGCGTCGCTCGCCGCGACATCCCCGTAGTTGCCGAAACACGTCGATGCGGGAACACTCCACGTCGCGCCGCCGGTGCCGGTGCGAAGCAGCACGTCTCCGTACCCGACGGCGAAGGCCTCGGTGGCCGACACGGCATCGACACCGTTGAGGGTCGATGTGACGGGTGACGTCACAGCCGCCCAGGTGGCGCCGCCGGCCGTGGTCCTGCGCCGGATGACGCCACCGACCCCGACGGCGAAACCGTTCGTGTCGTCTGCGAGCGAGACGCTGTTGAGCGACGTCGTCACGCCGGATGTCTCGAGCGTCCAGGCCGTCGCGCCGCTGTTGGTCGTGCGGTAGATCTGGCCACCACTCGTGGAGGCCGCTGCGATGTTCGTGGACGCCGGCGACCCCGAAACGTCGAACACGTGGCTCGCTGCGGACTGGTCGCTCCAGGTTGCGCCGCCATCGGTGGTCGAAGCCATGCCGTTTCCGCCGACCGCGAGATAGGCGATCGAGTTCGTCGCGGCGCTGACCGCGCCATGGCTGTACTGGTCCCGCGTGCCTCGCAACGACCAGATCTGGGATGCGGCGCCCATCCCGGTGTCCCGCCCGTCGGACTGGTACGCGCGCAGCATGGACGAATCGTTGCTCGAGCCCCAGGTGATCACGCAGTCGGCGGTCGTGACCGCCGTGGAGCCGGGGAGGATGGTGCCGAACTCCGTGACGCCCGGCGTGGAGGCCGCGCACGCGGTGGCATTCACGCTCGTGGCGCTCGGTACCTGCGCACTGACCACCGTGGAGCTCGAGGCGCCGGAGGCCAGCGAGCCGGAGATGGCCACGATGCCGCACACGAGCATGCCGATCGCACGCCGGCTCCACAGGGCGCTTGAAGCGACGGTGGGCATCTGGAACCACATCGGCACCGGCGGCCCGGGTCGTGAGGGAATTGCCACGGATTACCTGCAAACGCGCGGGAGGTGCCTAGCGCAGGCGGAACGGCGCGGACGCCGTGGCGTGGCGCACGAGCACGTCGAGGATCTGGCCGCTGGCCGAGCCGTCGCCGTACAGGTCGGGACGATCGATGTCCCAGGGGGAGGCACCGAAGGATTCCGTGTGCGCGTCGAGCGCACGAGCGACCTCGTCGGCATCGGTGCCGACCACGGCGTTCCAGCCTGCGTCGACGGTCTCGGTCCACTCGGTGCGGTCGCGCAGCGTGACGCACGGCACGCCGTGGACGAAGGCTTCCTTCTGCAGGCCGCCGGAGTCGGTGAGCGCGAAGCGCGCCGTGCGCAGCAGCGCGGTCATGTCCAGGTAGCCGAGCGGCGGCAGCAGGGTGAGTCCCGGCACCTCCGCTAGCTCGAGGTGGAGCCCGGCGCGCTCGGCAGCCGCCTCGGTGCGTGGATGCACCGGGAACACGAGCGGCGCTCGTTCGGCGGCGACGCGCAGGCACTCGATGACCTCGCGCAGCCCGTCGGGCTCGGTGTTGGAGGCGCGATGCACCGTCACGATCCCGTACTCGCCGGCAGCCGGCAGGTCGATGCCGCGCGCTGCGAGCATCGTCACGAGCGCCTCGCGTCGGGCGTCGGCAGCGGGGGCGACGGCGAGGGCGATGTCCGCCATGACGTCGCCGGTGCGATGGACCCGCTCACCCGTGATGCCCTCGCGAGCGAGGTTGGCGACGGCGCCGTCGGTGGGGGCGAACAGCATGCTCGACACGTGGTCGCACATCACGCGGTTCACCTCCTCGGGCATGCGCATGTCGAAGGAGCGCAGGCCGGCTTCCACGTGCGCGATCGGCACGTGCAGCTTGGAGGCGACGAGCGCACCCCCGAGCGTGGAGTTAGTGTCGCCGTAGAGCACGATCGCCGCGGGCTTCTCGCGGATCAGGATCTCCTCGAGCGGCTCGAGCATCCTCGCCAGCTGCTCCGCGTGGGTCCCCGAC
>JAOPYU010000024.1 GCA_025964455.1 Thermoleophilia bacterium
TGCGGCTCGGGATGTTCGACTTGATCATGCCGGTGATGACGTCCACGGACGGGCGCTGGGTCGCGACCACCATGTGGAAGCCGGCCGCGCGACCCTTCTGCGCGACGCGGATGACGGCGTCCTCCACGTCGGCCTTGGCCTGCATCACCAGGTCGGCGAGCTCGTCGATGATGACCAGGATGTACGGGACCGGAGCGTCGCCGCGCTTGGCGCGGATGACGTTGTACTCGGGGAGCGTCCGCGCACCCGCGATCTCCATGCTCGAGTAGCGCTCCTCCATCTGGGCGACGACGTTGCCGAGCGCGTTGGCTGCCTTCTTCATGTTCGTGACGACGGGCGTCAGCAGGTGCGGCAGCCCCTCGTACGTGGAGAGTTCGACCTTCTTGGGGTCGATGAGCAGCAGCTTCACCTCGTCGGGCGACGCGTTGAGCACGATGCTCGACAGGAGCGCGTTCATGCAGCCGGACTTGCCTGCGCCGGTGGTGCCCGCCACGAGCAGGTGCGGCATCTTCGCGAGGTCGGCGCCGACGACGTCGCCGGTGATGTCCTTGCCGAAGCTGACGTAGAGCGGCGAGGAATCCTTCGGCGGCGGCGTGTGGATGTCACCGAGGGTGACCATCGACGGCGACGCGTTCTCGATCTCGATGCCGACGGCGCTCTTGCCGGGGATCGGCGCGAGGATGCGGATCTCGGTCGTCGCGAGCGCGTAGGAGAGGTCCTTGCGCAGGTTCTCGACCTTGCTCATCTTGGTGCCGGGCGCGAGCGAGAGCTCATAGCGCGACACGCGCGGGCCGGGCACCATGCCGACGACCTGCGCCTCGATCCCGAAGTGGCCGAACGTCTCCACGAGCAGGCGCTTGATCTTGTCGACGTCCGCTGGCTTGGCCTTGGAGATGACCCCGCCCTTCTGCAGCAGCGCCGGCGACGGCAGCTGGTAGCTGTCGTCGGCTGACATCCGCGCCCGGAGCGTCGTCGTGCGGGGCTTGGTGACCTTGGCGGCCGCGGTCGTGCCCGCAGTCGGCTCATCCCCGTCTTCGGGGTCGGGCTCGTCGCCGCCCGCATCGACGAGGGCCAGCTGCTCCTCGTCGCCGGTGCTCGCGGGCACCTCGATGCGGTCGCCGCCACGACGTCGTCGCTTCGTGGTCGAGGCGGCGTCGGCGGCGGGCTCCTCGAGCTCGATCACGCCGGCACCGTCGTTGCCGATCGTCGCGTGCGCGAACGTCGACGGCACGTCGCCGAACAGGTCGGGGAAGTTGGTCGATCCGTCGAAGGGCATGCCGTCGCGCGCCGCGACGGCTGCCTGGCGAGCAGCCTCGATGTGCACGCCCGCGCTCTCCCCCACCTTCACGGCGGCGTCCCGCGCGGTGACGCCCGCAGCCGTGGCGGCGGTTCCCATGCGACCGGCCCACCAGCGCGTCGCGGCCTGCGCCGACGAACCGCTCGTGAACAGCACCCCGAGCGTCAGCCCGAGCAGGCAGACGATCGTGGTGCCGGCATCGCCGAACAGGTTATAGGTCAGGAAGTACAGCCCGCCGCCGGCCCAGCCGCCGTGGTCGACCACCTGCGACGCCGGCAGCGACAGGTGCGGCGCGGTGCCGTCGCCGAGCCCGAACCGGTCGGAGCCGAACGCCAGCAGCACGCTCGGGACCAGCAGGTAGATGCCGGCGAGGAACGGTCCGGGGTCCGCGAGCTCGCTGCGCAGCACCACGAGGAGTCCGAGCACGACAGAGAGCAGCGGGAACATGTTCGCCGCGTCGCCGACCGCGAGCCGTGCGCCTCCCTCGAGCCAGCCACCGACGGTACCGCCCTGCCAACCCACGTACAGGATGCCGCCGAGGTAGGCGCCGAACGCCACCATCGCCAGGCCGGCCATGTCGCGCCGCTGCTGGGGAGCCAGCAGGGGTTCGCGTCGGGCGCGACCGCGCGCCGCGCTGCCACCCTTGGCACGTGAAGCACCGCTGCCGCTCCTCGAGCCCGACGCCCGCTTCGCAGCCGCCCCGCTCCGGGGCTTCGGCTTGGAAGCCGCACCCTTCGAGGCGCGCGAGCGCGAAGCCGCACTTCCACTCCCGCTCCGGCTGCCGCCGCCTGCTCGCTTGGTCGCCACGCGCCCACCACCACCTCTAGAAAGGACCGTGGTGGTGACTTCGACGCGCGCGCCCCGGGTCCTGCCGACGAGCGATGCGTCCCCGGGGCCTCAGCTCGGCGTGCCGTCGACCGTCCAGGCGTTGCAGTCGGTGCCCTGCGTGCCGAGCGAGCGGCAGATGTTGTCGCCGCGGAAGGAGATCGTGACCACGGTGCCGTCGCTCGCCTTCTCGCTCAACGTGGCACCCTGGGGCTGCGTCTCGTGGATCCGCTCGACGTGGACGACGTCCTTCACGAGCGCGAGGCAGTCGAACACGTCGCCCTGGCGCGCCGCCATGCAGGCCACGACCTTGTCGTGCGCGGAGTTGAGCGTACGGCCGGCCGTCACGATCGGTGCGGGGCTCGTCACCGGATTGGATGCCGGGACGTTCGCCGGCGGCAACCCGCCGCCACCCGTGGCGTTCACGGGCGCGACGCCCCGGTTGAGGTCCTGCTCCGTGGCGCGGGCACTCTCGACGTCGTTCCCGGTCGCCGCGCCCGGCGCAGCGTTCCCGCCAGCCACCGCGGCCGTGCCGGCAGCGCCCGGCTGTCCCGGCTGTCCCACCGTCGATCCCGGAGCCTGCGCAGCGCCCGTGGCATCGGTGGGATTGCCCGGCACCGCGGTGGAACCCTCGACACCCGTCACCGGCACGATGTCGTCACCGCCGGTGAGCAGCATGAACGCCAGCACCAGGGCGACCACCAACCCACCGCCAGCGGCAGCGGCTCGTCCAGGGCGTTCCTTCGCCCATGAGATCGCAGGTTCGAGCATCGTGCTTCACTTCTCGGCAACTCTGCCGCCGGAGATTAGATCGCGACGCGATCGCTTCCGACGTTGCCGGCCGCGCCGCGGGGTGCGGGGGCGAACAGCTGGGGCTCGTCGACGATGCGGTGCCAGATGTCCTGGTACACCGGATCCATCCATTCGTACGTCTTCCACGGCGGATCATCCGGGTTGTGGTTGTCGTCGCACGTCGGGTCGCCGCCGACCACGCGGATGTTGAGGTCGAGCGAGTTCCACCAGGTGCCCGGGGACCATCCGACGATCGTCTCGGGCTTCTTGATGCCGTTCACGATGGTCAGGGCACGCAGCGCGTTGATGGAGGGGATGATCGGCGTGTCGTAGTTGACCGACACGTCGCGCATGATGCCGCGGACGTAGGTCCCCGGATACTGCGGGAGCGACGCCTGGATGCAGTCGCCGAAGTGGTAGCGGCAGCCCTTGAAGCCGTTGCCGGTGTAGACGGGGGTGTTGGAGCCCTGCTCGCACAGGTACTGCGACGATGCCGCGAACGCGATGTTCTCGCAGTAGTAGACCGGTCCCGAGCTGTAGTGGCCCGAGTACCCCTCGTAGTACACCTTGCCGCCGCCGACCCACTCATAGGGGCTGAACTGGGCTCGCGTGGCCTGCTGCCCCACCTTGCCCTCGAGGATCACGCTCGGCTTCCAGCCGTACCAGGCGTATCCGCCCTGGGCGCGCGGTCGGCAACCGACCGTCGGGTCACCTGGCCCGCCGAAGGGCTTGGCTGCCTGGCCGGACAGCACGACGGCGCCCGCGGAACCCGGCGGCGTGTAGTTGCAGTGCGCGGTGCAGACGCGCGCACCGTCGGGGCAGTACTGGATGCACACGGTCTTCACGTAGAAGCACTTGCCGGTCGTCGCGGCATTGGTCGGGACCGCGAGGGGTGCGCCCTTCTTGTACGCCCCGTGCGGGTCCTTCGGGCCCGTGCATCGGTCACGGTCGAGGGTCTTGACCGCCAGGCGGATGCACACGCGGTGG
>JAOPYU010000133.1 GCA_025964455.1 Thermoleophilia bacterium
CACGGCGAGGCGTCGGGTGTGGCGCGGTTCCTGGAGCGCCGCGGCGCGGGCATGCACCACGTCGCCTGGGCCGTCACCGACGTGGCAGCTGCCCTCGACCACCTCGCGCGCGCGGGCGCGCGACTCATCGATGCCACGCCTCGCCCCGGCCTGCACGGTACGCCGGTTGCCTTCGTGCACCCGGCGTCCATGGGCGGGGTCCTCACCGAACTCGTCGAGGTTCCCGCGCCGTAGCGCGTGGGTAACCGGAGTCGACGCACGCCCCCGAGCCCCCAGGAGCACTTCCATGGCCAAGGACATTTCGATCGAGATCGGTTTCAGCGGGGGCGGCAGCACTGCCGTCGGCATCCCGGAGGACGCGCTCGAGCAGCTCACCACCGCGCTCACCAAGGAGCAGACCGAGCGCTGGTTCACGGTGTCGTCGAGCGACGGTGGCGAGTTCCTGGTCGACCTGTCGAGCGTGATCTTCGTCCGCGTCGGCTCGCGCAACCGCACCCTGGGCTTCGCCAGCGCCTGACCGGGGCGCGACGAACCGGGATAGACTCCGGACGTGACCGGATCGCCCACTCCCACCTCCCTGCTCGCGCGCCTGGACGCCGCGGACCGGGAGTTGAGCGCGCGCATCGTCGTCAAGCCGCGTGCTGACGGCCGGCCGCGACGCTGGCTCATGGTGCTGCGCCGATTCAGCGAGGCGGGCAGTTACGGCGTGGGCTGGGTCGTCATGTTCGCCGTCGTCGGCATCGCCAACGACGGCGTCAAGCGCGGCGCGGTGGCTGCGGCGCTCGTCGTGGCGATGCTCACCTGCAACACGCTCGTCAAGAACGTGATCCGCCGCCCACGGCCCGTGGCCCGCGCGATCGCCCATGCGCCCACGACGTACTCGATGCCCAGTGCCCACTCGTCGATGGCGATGGTGGGCGCCGCCACGATGCAGGTGATCGTGCCGGACCAGGCGATCCTGTGGTGGTGCGTCGCCGTCGGCTTGGCGATCAGCAGGGTCATGCTCGGCATGCACTACCTCGCCGACGTGGTGGCAGGCGCCGCCCTCGGCATCGCCGTCGGCCTGCTCGTCGCAGCCCCGATCGTCGCCGCCGTCGGCTGAGCCCCACCCCCCTCCCCTCCGCGATTAAGTCGAGTTAGTCGCCCGTAGAAGGTACAAAGTCGGACAAATGCGGGGGTGGATGCGTCGTGCGTGCTGGCTCGTCCCGCACGGCGCCGCACACCAAGCGTCCCCTCATTTGTACGACTTTGTGTGTCGAGTCGGCGACTAACTCGACGTAATCGCGCGTCAGCGGTCGCGCTGCGCGAGGCGCGCGTCGAGCGAGTTGGCGCTGGCGAGCACGACCGCCTCGCGGGTACGGCAGCGCTCCACGGGACCGTGGTGCGTGGTGACGGCGTGAACGAGCTTCGACCACCACGGCGCCGCGGCTGTGTCGAGACGCGTTCGCGCGGCAGCGTCCATGAGCAGCTCGTGACCGAGCAGCACGTGGCCGACGAGTGCGCCATCACGATCGGTCTCGATCGCCGTCTCACTGCGCAGCTCGCGCATGCGTCCGACGTCGTGCAGCAGTGCAGCCGCGAGCAGCAGGTCGCGGTCGATGCCGTCGTGGCGCTCGGCGGCCGTCAGGCAGATCGCTGCCACTGACACGGTGTGCTCGACCAGGCCGCCGAGGTAGGCGTGGTGGTCGCCCGCGGTTGCCGGCGATCGCAGCAGCGCGTCGCGGTGTGGGCCGTTCCAGACGGCCTCCACGAGGGCGCGCAGGTCGTCGCGCTGGATCTCGGAGGCGAGGAAGTCCAGCTCGCCGGCTACGTCCGCGACGTCACGCTTGCCGGCCGGTATGAAGGTCTCGGTGGCGCGCGCATCGCCAGCATCGAGCCGGTCGAGGCGCCGCACGTCGAGCTGCACCTGCTCGCGGTAGCTCGTGCCGCGGCCGACGGCGCGCACGCGGTCACCCTCGCTGATCGAGCGGTCGAACCAGTCGGCGTCCTTCCAGACCCGGGCCTCGATCGTGCCGGTCTGGTCGCTCAGCTCGAGCACGAGGTACGGATCGCCGTTCTTGTCGTGGCGGCGTTGCTTGCGCACGACTGCGTAGACGCCCTCCACTGGGCGTCCGGCCTCGACGTCTGCGATGCGCATGTCGTTGGTCATCCACGCCATGGTACCGGCGCTGGCCGGCCGCAGCGTCGGCGCCTGGCCGGCTTCGCTCAGTCGCGCGTCGTTTAGGGTGATGCCATGGCCACAGCTCGCGCGTTCCCGCTCCTTCGCTATGACGTCGACACGGTCGGCGACCCCGGCCGCCTGCTGGCGCCGCCCTACGACGTCGTGGACGAGGCTGGTCGCGCGGCGCTCGCCGAGGGGTCGGCGCACCAGTCGATCCTGCTCGAGCTGCCCGAGGGCGGCGATCCCGAGCGCGCCGGCGAGCTGCTGCGCTCGTGGATCGACGAGGACGTGCTCGAGGCGGGCGATGTCGGCGTGGCGGTGGTGCGCCAGCGGTTCGTCGGGCCCGACGGGGTGCGTCGTACGCGTACCGCGGTCTGCTGCGAGGTCGGCCTGCACGAGTTCGACGAGCGGGTCGTGCTGCCGCACGAGCGGACCTTCGAAGCACCGCGCCGAGCGCGCGCCGAGCTCATGCGCGCGACGGGAGCGAACATCAGCCCGGTGTTCCTCGCCTACCACGATCCCTCGACGTCGATCGTGGACATGTTCGCGTCGGTCACCGACGACGAGCCCGACTTCACGTCGGTCGACGGCGATGGCACCCAGACCGCGGTGTGGTTCGTCTCGGACGTGAGCCTGTGCTCGGTGTTCGAGCAGGCGGTGGCCCCGCACCCGCTGCTCATCGCCGACGGGCACCACCGCTATACGGCTGCGCTCGAGTACCGCGCGCAGCTGACGGGGGCAGGCAAGCCGCGACTCGTGGTGGCAGGTGGCTCCGACCACATGGGACCGCAGCACACGTCCTCGTCGTGGGAGAACGGTGTGCTGGCGATGGTCGTCAACAGCGCCGATCCGGGCATCTGTGTCTTCCCGACCCATCGCGTGCTGCGTGGCGTGGACCCAGCGCGCCTGGAGCGATTCGTGGTCGAAGCGGGGGCGTTCGAGGAGGAGGATTTCGGGACGGACGTGACCGCGGCGATGGCCGCTCTCGAAGGCCTGGAGACCCCAGGATTCGTCGCCTACGGCGGCGGGCGGGGTGCGCGGCTGTTGCGGGTCCCCGATCCGCTCGACATGGAGCTCGCGGCACCGGACAGCTGCGAGGCGTCGCGGGCGCTCGACGTCACGGCGCTCCACGCGCTCGTGATCGACGGCGGCGCCTGCCTCGTGGAGCACGCCACTGGTGGCACGGCCTACACCCGCTCGCTCGAGGAGGCGCTCGCGTGGGTCGACGCGGCGCCGGCCGACACGCTGGGCTTCCTCATGCGCGGGGCCGATCCGGCGGCGATCCACGCGGTCGCCGAGGCGGGCGAGGTGCTGCCGCAGAAGTCCACGTACTACTTCCCGAAGGTGCCGACCGGGGTGGCCTTCCGCGCCGTCGACCCGGCGCTGCTGGGCCTCGGCTGACGGGCCACGGGACGATCGGCCGCCTCGCGGGTACAAGCTCCGCGTGTTCCTGTCGACCATCTCTCGCGCCCTCGCGTACGCCGCTCGAAGCTGGCGCACCATGGTGGTCGTCTCGGTCGTGTCGATCGCCGTCGCGGCAGTGGGGAGCTACGCGCTCGTCCTGATCTTCGCGGACGGCCATCCCCGTCAGCTCGCAGGTCTCTCCGGTGCCATCGCCATCGTGGGCACCGTCCTGCTGATCGCCTGGGCGCAGCTGGCGATCACGCGATCTGCGTGGCCTCGCTTCGGCGTGGTGGATGCGCTCGAGGGCGCGATCCGCGCGGCGCCGCGCGCGATCCCGCTCGTGGTGCTCCTCGGCATCGGGTACGTGGCCCTGGCGCTCGCGGGCATCGAGGCGGCCGACTCCTCGTCGATGGGAACGGTCGCCCCGGTCGGAGCCGCCGTCGCGCTGGTCGCCATGCTGTTCGTGCTCGTGCCGCTCTTCGTGGCGATGGGTGCACTCGCACGCGACGAACCCGGGTTGGGACTGCGTCGTGCATGGCAGGTGGGTGCCCGCCGCACCATGTCCAACCTGCCGATCGCGCTGGGAGCCATCGTCGTGGCCGGCATCGCGATCGCACTCGTCGTCGCGGCGGCGCTGCTCGCCCAGGGGGTCGTCGGTGAATCGGCCGCGCAGGATGGCGGGACGGACCTGCTCGCGTTCATCGGCATCACGCTCGTCGGCGCGCTGCCCGCCGCGTGTCTCGCCACCGCCTCGATCGCCGCGGTGCACGACCAGGCCGAGGCAGCGGCCGACGAGGCGTCATGGGCCGGCGAGGACCTCACGGCGGTGAAGCCCGCGGCCGGCATGTCCACGGTGGTCGAGCGACTGATCGAGTCCTCCTCCAGCGGCGCCACACACGAACCGCGCCAGGGCGACGCCCCTCGGCGCGCGCCCCGACTCTCGATTCCGCCGAGGGCTCCCCACGCGGGCCGGTTGCCTGGCCCGGGCGTGATGCGCGTGGGCGAGGTGGTCCTGCCCGCGGGAGCGCTCGCTCGCGAGGTGACGTCCGAGACGCTCGAGCTGGATGGCCTCGTGGTGCGGACCGACGACGACACGGCGCACATCGAAGATGGTGCCACGATGTGGATCACGGCACACCCGCACGCCGAGAGCGCCACGCTCTGGAAGCAGCTCGCCGCGGAGTTCCGCGAGAGCGGGCTCTGGCCGCTGTTGGTCCCCGACGCCACGTCCGACGATTCGTGGGTGGAGCAGCCGGGGCTCCGCCTTCGTGGTGCGCACGACGGCGAGCCGGGCGCCGAGCAGGTGCTGGTGCCCCGCCTGGAGGCGAGCCTCATCGACACGCCCATCCGCGACGTGGAGCGCCTGCGCGCCTCGGAGCTGGCGCGGGGCGGACTGGCGCGATCCACAGGTCGTCGCGCGGATGCGATCGGCGCCACGATCGGCCGTCTGGGCGACGCTCGGATCGCGCTGGTGCCGGTCGAGCGGCCCGCGGACGTCCCCACGATGGTCGCCTGGCCGGGGCTGGACGATTCGGGCATCGCCAGCGACGAGCTGTCGTCGGTGATCGCCGCGTGGGAGCGGACCTACGGCGCGCTGCTCGTCGCCATGACGACCCATGCGCTCGTCTTCGCGGTCGTGCGACCGCCGGCCACCGAGGCCGAGGCGATCGAGATCGTCGCGCAGCAGCACGCCCTGTGCCCCGACGAGGCGCTGCCGTGGACGTCCGACGTGGAGTGGGCCGCGACGCTCGTCGACGCGCCCATGTGGACGCTCACCTGGGCGTGAACGCGGCGCAGCGGCGCGGAATTGCGCTCGCGCGCGATACGATCACCGCATGACACCTCGCCCCGATACGGATGCCATCCTCGCCGAGCTGCGCCGCGTGCAGGACCCCGAGCTGCGCCAGGACGTGGTCACGCTCAACATGATCCGCTCCGCCGTGTGCGACGACGAGGGCGTCGTGCGCATCGAGCTGCTGCTCACGACGCCTGGCTGCCCCCTCAAGCAGAGCTTCGTGTCGCAGGTCAACGACACCGTCGGGCGACTGCCCGGCGTGGAGCGCGTCGACCTGGAGTTCGGCGCGATGGACCAGGCCCAGCGCGAGGCGCTGCGCTCGCAGCTGCAGGGTGATCGACGCCACCGCGATCCCGGCGTGTCGCTCCCGAAGACCTGCCGCGTGATCGCCGTCACGAGCGGCAAGGGTGGAGTTGGCAAGAGCACGGTCTCGGCGAACCTCGCCATCGCCCTCCGCGCGCGTGGGCACAACGTCGGCATCATGGACGCCGACGTGTACGGCTACTCGCAGCCGACCATGCTCGGCCTGCACCAGCGCCCCGTGACGCTCGACGGGATGATCGTCCCGCCCGTCGCGCACGACGTCAGCGTGATGAGCATCGGCTTCTTCCTGGACCAGGACGCCGCCGTCATCTGGCGCGGCCCGATGCTCCACCGCGCGCTCGAGCAGTTCCTCGGCGACGTGCACTGGGGCGAGCTCGACTTCCTCGTCGTGGACATGCCCCCGGGCACCGGCGATGTGGCGATCTCGCTCGGCCAGTTGCTGCCGCGCGCCGAGGCGCTCGTCGTGACGACACCGCAGCACGCCGCCCAGACCGTGGCGCGGCGCTCGGCGCTCGGCGCCATGCAGCTCGACCAGGTTGTGCTCGGAGTCGTCGAGACGATGGCCGATCCCGTCGACGGGAGCGTCAAGATGTTCGGTCGCGGCGGCGGAGCGCGCCTGGCAGAGGAGCTCGAGGTGCCGCTGCTCGCCACGATCGACCTGGATCCGGCGATCCGCGAAGGCGGCGATTCGGGACAGCCGATCGCCACCGATCCGGCGGTCGCCGCCAGCTCGGGATTCGCGCAGCTGGCCGAGGCGATCGAGGCCCGCAAGCCTGTCTTCCGTGAAGCTCCTCCGGCCCCGATGGACCGCATCAAGAAGCCGCTGTCGATGCTCTAGGGGCGAGCAGGTACGCTGCACGCATGACTGCCGCCGCGTTCTTCGATGTCGACCGGACCCTGCTCGCCGGAGCCAGCGGACTGCACCTCGCCAGGCCGCTCCGCAAGCAGGGCATGCTCACGTCGCGCCAGCTCGCGCGCACGATGCTCATCGGCCTGTCCTTCGCCGCGCAGGGCTCCGACCACAAGCGCCTCGACCGTTTCACAGACGGGGTGCGCGAGCTGATGGCCGGCTGGGACCGGGCCCAGCTCATGCAGGTGGTGGAGGAGGAGCTGGAGCGGCGCGTGCACCCGATGGTGTTCCAGGAAGCGCTCGAGCGCATCGCGCTGCACAAGGCGCAGGGCCACGAGGTGTTCGCGGTGAGCGCGACGCTCGAGGAGATCATCGAACCGCTCGCGTTGCTGCTCGGCCTCGACGGTGCGATCGCCGCCCGCATGGAGGTCGTCGATGGGACCTTCACCGGCGAGATCGAGCGTCCCAACCACGGGGACGCGAAGGCGGGGCGCCTGCGTGAGTTCGCCGAAGAGCGCGGCATCGACCTGTCAGCCTCGAGCGCGTACTCGGACTCGATCACCGACGAGGAGTTCCTGCGCGCCGTCGGCCGCCCCTACGCCGTCAACCCCGACCGCCAGCTGCGCCGCCTCGCTGAGGAGGAGGGCTGGGGCATCCTGCGCTTCACCACGCGGGTTCGGGTACCGCTGCACAGACGTCGCGGTGCCCGTGTCGGCATGCTCATCGCCGGCGGCCTCGCCGTGCGTGCCGCGCGCCGCCGCTCCCGGGGTCGTCGCGGCGCCTGACCCCCCACCACCGCGTCGCCTCGCAGTTTTTGGTTGTACAACGACAAAAAAATGCGAGGCGACGGGAGTGTCAGTCCGTTTCGGCCGGTGAGCTGATCCGCCCGGTGCGCACGTCGTAGATGAAGCCGTCGATGCGATCGTGCGGCAGCCCGAGGGTGGCACGGGCGACTGACACGTCGTGGGCGAGCGTGTCGACTCCCGCCGTCGGGGCGGCGCACTCGGTGTGCTGCACGATCGCGATCCGGTCGACGCCGAGCCGGTCGATGGCGAGGCGCAGCGAATCGAGCACGCCCTCTCCCACGCGGCCCCCCGCGGTGCGCAGGATCTTGGCATCTCCGGCCGCCAGCCCGAGCATCTGGAGCGGCTCGATGCGCGAGTCGAAGCAGGTGACGATCGCCAGCCCGCGCAGTGCGCGCGCCTCGAGGTGACCGAGCGCGAACGTGTCGACGTATGCGTCGTTCGCGGCGAGCAGGTCCGCGAAGGCGTCGGGAGCGGCGCTGCTCATGCGCCCACCGCAGCGACCGCGGCACCGTCGAGCGAGTCGCCCGGCTCGAGCACGTGGACGTGCACACCGAGCGGTGCCACGAGTTCACGCAGTGCCTGCGGCGTGCCGGCCAACGGCGGGAAGGTGCCGAAGTGTCCGCCGATCACGTGCCGCACGCCGAGCAGCTCGACCGCCTTGGCGGCCCCCTTCGGACCCATCGTGTAGTGCCCGCCGATCGACAGGATCGCGAGGTCCGGTTCGTGCAGCTCACGGATGAGCGCCATGTCACCGAACACGTCCGTGTCGCCGGAGTGGTAGATCGTGAATCCGCCCGGCAACGCGATCACGAAACCGGTCGGGGTGCCGGCGTACGAGCCGTTCGGCACCGAGGAGGAGTGGCGCGCGTAGGTCATGGTGACCTCGATGCCGCCGCCGAGCTCGATCGTGCCGCCGATCCCGAAGTCGACCAGGTGCTCGGCGTCGACGCCCGTGCCGCCGAGCCAGTCGATCAGCTCGACCATGCCTGCCACCTTCGCGCCCGTGCGTCCCTGGTGCGCGGCGATGTCTGCGACGTGGTCCATGTGGCCGTGCGTCAGCAGGATGGCGTCGAGGTGGCCGAGGCCCTCGCCCTTGAGCCGGTCGGGCGTCGTCGGGCAGTTGTCCACGAAGGCATCGATGAGGATGCGCTGTCCGGCTGCCTCGAGGAGGAAGGTGCCGTGGCCAACCCACGTGATGGTCCCGTCGAACGTGCCAGCCATGCGTGTCTCCTCCGAGTCGTCGTTGCCGCGATCCTGCCACGTCGAGGGGTGGCGCGACTAGGATCGATCCTGCGTGATCAAATACCTTGGATCCAAGCGTCGGCTCGTGCCCCACATCGAGGCACTCGCGTCGCGCCTGCCGCAGGCACGCACCGCCGTCGACCTGTTCGCTGGTACGACCCGCGTCGCCCAGGCGCTCAAGCGCTGCGGCCTGCATGTGCACGCGAACGACCTGGCCGCCTACACCGAGGTGCTGGCGACCGCCTACGTCGAGGCCGACGCCGACCTCGTCGATGCCGCGCGCATCGGGGAGCTGCTCGACCACCTCGCAGCGCTGCCGCCCGTCGATGGCTACGTGACGGAGACCTTCTGCCGCCAGGCGCGCTACTTCCAGCCTCGCAACGGCATGCGCATCGACGCGATCCGCGCCGAGCTCGACCAGCTGGGCCTCGACCGGGTGGAGCGCGCGATCCTGCTCACGAGCCTGGTCGAGGCGGCCGATCGCGTCGACTCGACGACCGGCGTGCAGATGGCGTACCTGAAGCAGTGGGCGGCCCGCTCGACCAAGCCGCTCGAGCTGCGCATGCCGGCGCTGCTGCCCGGCAGCGGCACCGTGACGCGAGCCGATGCGAACCAGCTCGCCCCGACGCTGGCGCCGGTCGACCTGGCGTACCTGGACCCGCCCTACAACCAGCACGCCTACCGCGGCAACTACCACGTGTGGGAGACCCTCGTGCGCGGCGACGAACCCGAGGCCTACGGCATCGCCCGCAAGCGCGTCGACTGTCGGACCGAGAAGAGCGCGTACAACTCACGCCCCGGCGCATGGCCGGCGCTCGAGCAGCTCATCCGTTCGATCGACGCGCGCTGGCTGCTCGTGTCGTTCAACGACGAGGGCTTCGTGCCACCGGATGCGCTGCGCGAGCTGCTCACCGAGCGCGGCGAGGTCGGCGAGCTGGCGATCGCCCACGAGCGCTACGTCGGCGCGCGCATCGGCATCCACTCCCCGGCCGGCGTGAAGGTCGGCACCGTCGGGCGCCTGCGCAACGTGGAGCACCTGTTCCTGGTCGGCGACGGCGCCGCGGACATCGCCGCCGACGTGCTCCGCGAGGACGCCCTCGCCGCCCGCTGACCCGCTCCTCACCGGATTTGGTTACGTTGACCGCTCCTGACGGGGGTCAACGTAACCAAATCCGGTGGCGGGTTACTCGGTGGAGTACTTGGGCTGGGCCTTGGCCTCGGGGCGGAAGACGGTGATGGCGCGGTTGGCGGCGATCGCCGCCTCGCCCATGCCGATCGTGATGAGCGTGATCTTGCCGTCGTAACCCGCCACGTCGCCCGCCGCGAACACGCTCGGCAGGTTCGTCTCCATCGAGGCCGGGTCCACCGTGATCGCCTTCTTGGAGTGGAAGTCGAGGCCCCAGTTCGCGATCGATCCGAGCGCGCTCTTGAACCCGAGCAGCGTCACGAGGGCGTCGCACTGCTCGACGCGCTCGGTGCCGTCCTCGCTGTTGGTGACGGTCACCGCCTCGACCTTGCCGTCACCGTGGATCGCGGTGACCTCGCACGGCACGAGCAGGTTGACCTTGCCGTGGCCGGCGAGCTCCCGCATCTGGGTGACGGAGTGCTCGAGCGCGCGGAACCGGTCGCGGCGGTGCACGAGCGTCAGCGGATGCGCGATCACGTCCTGCAGGCCGAGCGTCCAGTCGAGCGCGCTGTCACCTCCGCCGACGATGACGACGCGCTTGCCGACGAACTCGGACTTCTGCTTGACCAGGTAGTGGAGCCCGTTGTGGTTCCACGCATCGATGCCCTCGATCGGCAGCTTGCGCGGCTCGAACGCCCCGTGGCCCGCCGTGATGATCATCGTGCGCGTCAGGTAGCTGCGCCCGCTCGCGCCGTCGAGGCGGATCAGGTGCCCACTCGGCTCCCCGGGCGCGTCGACGTGCTCGATCGTGCGGCAGTCCTCCTCGAGGATCACCTCCGGATCGAACTGCAGCGCCTGCTCCACCTGCAGGCGGATCAGCTCGCTCGCCTTGATCTTGGGATGCCCGGCGACGTCGAAGATGTGCTTCTCCGGATACATCGCCATGACCTGGCCACCGAGCTCGGGCAGCGTGTCGATGATCCGCACTGACGCTTCGCGGTGGCCGGCATAGTACGCCGCTGCGAGACCGCTGGGACCACCACCGATGATGGTGACGTCGGCGATCTCGGGGTACTCGGAGAGGAGGGGGAGGTCGGTGCTCATCGTGCCCGGATCCTAGCCGCCCGCTTTGCAATGCGTCGCGCATGCAGGCATCTGTTCAGGTCCTCCGATCCTCGGACCGATACGTGTGGCACCTGAGGACAGCTGGCCACCGGGGCCAGATCGATCGTGGCGGACAGCCCACCCGAGACCCACCCACCCCAGTCCGCCACGAGGACCCCGAACGCCGCACCGCCGTCCGTATGCGCGAGGGCCCCGCCATCACTGGCGGGGCCCTCGTCAATTACCACCTTGGTCTCACGCGCGTGACACCCGAATCCGGGTGCCTCGCGGGTCAGGCCTGCTTGGGTCGAGCGGCGACGATCGCGTCGGCAGCCTTGAGGGCGGCCTCCGCGTCGATCAGGCCGTTGCCCGCGCTGTAGTCGTAGCCCGGCGCGTCGATGTCCTTGGCGGACGTCGTGATCGCCTGGATGACCTCGTCATGCGTGAGGTCCTTGTACTTGCTCAGCAGGAGCGCGATGACGCCCGAGACGGCCGGGGTCGCCATCGAGGTGCCGCTGATCGACTTGTAGCCGCCACCGGGGACCGTGCTGTTGATCTGGTGACCCGGAGCTGCGATGTCCGGCTTGCGGTCGGAGCCCTTGGCATCCTTGATCGGGCTCGGGCCGCGGCTCGAGAACGACGCGACCTTGTCGTTGATGTCGGTCGCCGCGACCGAGATCACCTCGGGGTTGGAGCCGGGCGTGCCGACCGAGCTCGGGCGCGGACCAGCGTTTCCGGCGGCGAACACCGGCTCGATGCCGGCGGCCAGGAAGGACTGGAGCAGCTTGCGGAAGGACTCGTCCTTGCCGTTGTTGGTGCCCCAGCTGTTGCTGATGATGTCGGGAGCCTTGGACGGGTCGGCGTTCTTGCCGGTCGAGTCCGTCGGCGCGAGCATCCACTCGAGGCCCTTCATCACGCCGGCCAGCGTGCCGCTGCCCTGTGCCGAGAGGATCTTGGACCCGATCAGCTTGGCGCCCGGTGCGACGCCGGTGCCCGCATGGCCCTCGATCGCCGAGCCGGCGATGGTGCCGGAGACGTGCGAGCCGTGCATGTTGTCGTCGTACGCCTGGGTCTTGCCCGAGATGGCGTCGAAGAAGTTGTAGTTGTTGTCGAAGGTGCCGTCGGCCTTGGTGCCGCGGTAGGCAGCCTTGAGCGCCGGGTGGTTGACGTCGATGCCGGTGTCCACGACGCCGACGGTCACGCCCTGGCCCGTGAAGCCCTGTGCCCAGACCTTCGGAGCATTGACGCGGTCCACGTTCCACTCGACCGACGTGCCGTCGGCGAGCTCGACGGGGGACGGGAGCGTCATGAGGATGTGCGCACCCTCCTGCACGTCGGCGAGGCCGATCAGCTTGACCTCGCGGTCGCGGGTGATGCGGCCGACACCGTCCACCTGGTTCATCGCGGCCCACGCCTCGGCGGTGCGGCCTTCGGCGACGTTGTAGGTGAGCGTGTTGGAGAGCGGGTTCACGGAGTAGTCCGTGATCAGGCCCTGCGCCTTGAGCGCGTCGAGCGCCGGGGAAACGCCCTGCATGGTGTTGCGGTTCACGCGTGCGAGCTCGTTGACGACCGCGCTCTTGCGGTCCGTGCCGCGCGGCATGAGGCTCGGGCGGTCGAAGTTCGCGGTACCGTCGAGCTGTGCGATGTAGGTGCGCTCGCCAAGCTTGCTGCTGGCGTAGCCACCCACCACGAGGGCGTTCGGCATGTCAGGACCTTCCTTGATCGTGATCCCGTCGCCCTCCTGACGACGGGATGCGCGACCCCTCCAGGCCACGCAGTGCGGCGATGCTACCAGCGCCCAACCACCGGGGAGGCACCCACTCGCCACCCGGCCCACCGAGGCCACGCAGACTCGTCGGGGGGCGCCGCCGGAGCGACGCCCCCCGACGGGAAGCTCAGATGGAGTGTGTGGCGTCGGTCAGGAGGAGGCCAGCGAGATCGTGCCGGTGTAGGTCGTGGCCGGCGCGGCGCTGCCGGTCTCGAAGGTGTTCACGCCGATAGTGCAGCTGTGGGTGGTGCCGATCGCGGTGGTGGTGCAGACGGTGTCCGCCGCGACGACCGAGGGGACGTCGTTGGGGATCGCGCTGAAGAACGTGTTGGTGCCGATCGTGCTGCTGGAACCGGCGCAGAGGTTCTGCGTGACGCTGCCCGAGATCGCGGTGACCTTGTAGCCGACCTCGTCACCCGTCAGCGGACCGCACGCACCTGCGTGGTCGACGAAGTAGCTCGAGCCGGCCGTGAAGAACTGGTCGGCCTGCGTGCTGTCGTCGGCCGTCAGGACGATGCCCGACACGTTGGAGGAGCCGAAGCTGATGGTGCACGTTCCGCCGACGCCGAGGCCGCCCAGGGTGGCCGTGAACGACGTCATGTTGTTGGCGGCGCAGCCGTTCGTGACGACCGATGCCACGGGAGCCACGGTGGCCGTCACGTTGATCGCGCCGGCCGCGGCGTTGGCATCCTCGCTGATCGACGCGCCGGCGTTCGCGAGCAGCGCGGCTGCCACGAGCAGCACGAGCGGCACGAGCGACCAGCGCCAGTCTCGGCGGCTGTCCGTCTGCTTGGGGTGGGCGGCGGAGGTCATGTCCATACCTTGGTTCGCAGGGGCGAGTTCGAGGATTCGGGGACGCTCAGGAGGTCGTGAGCGTGATCGTGCCGGTGTAGGTACCGGCGGGCGCATCGCTGCCGGTCTCGAAGGTGTTCACGCCGATCGTGCAGCTGTGCGTGGTGCCGATCGCGGTGGTGGTGCAGACGGTGTCGGCGGCGACGACCGACGGGACGTCGTTGGGGATCGCGCTGAAGAAGGTGTTCGTGCCGACGGTGCTGCTCGAGCCGCCGCAGAGGTTCTGCGTGACGCTGCCCGAGATCGCGGTGACCTTGTAGCCGACCTCGTCGCCCGTCAGCGCGCCGCACGCACCGGCATGGTCGACGAAGTGCGTCGACGCCGAGGTGAAGAACTGGTCCGCCTGGGAGCTGTCGTCGGCGCTCAGCGTGATGCCCGACACGTTCGAGGAGCCGAAGCTGATCGCGCACGTGCCGCCGACCCCGAGCGCGCCCGGGTTGATGGCGAAGGACGCCATGTTGTTCGCGGCGCAGCCGTTCGCGACGACCGAGGTCACGGGACCCACGGTGGCCGTGACGTTGATCGACCCCGCAGCAGCGTGGGCCTTGCCCGTCATGCCGACACCCGACTGGGCGAGGAAGGCGGCGATCGCGAGGATCACGAGCGGCGCGAACCACATCCACGATCGGCTTCGGTGTGTGGCGGAGAGAGCGGTGTCCAGCGTGTGCATCTGGAAAATCCTCGATGGGGAAGGGCGCAGGGGCCAAGGTAGGCCCCTATCCATCGGCCATCGAACGACTCCGCTTGAGTCCATGGCCGCACGACTGCAGGTTCAGCTGGGTCCGCCGTGCTCCCAGTCGTGGTCGTCGTGGTCGTCGTGCCCGTCCTCTTCCTCCTCGGCGAGGTACTCCATCCACTCGCGGCGACGACGACGCCAGCGCACGACGAACGCGAGGATCGGCAGCGCCAGGGCGACCAGGAACGCGATCACGAAGGGGCGCGGGGGCAGCACCAACACCCAGGGGAGCTCGACCTCGACCTCGCCGTCGCGCCCGTCGAGGGTCGCCGTCGGCCGGAAGAAACCGATCCACGGCATGTCCCCGACCCGTGAGACGGAGCGTTCCGACGAGTTGGGCAGCAGCAGGCTCGGGGACGACTTCGCGGTCCCGACCTTGGTCAGCAGCCCGTGCATGTCGAGCTGCACCGTGTAGGAATCCACCAAGGTGCCGGCGTTGTGCACGTCGAAGCGCGCGGTGTAGGAGGTCTGTCCCTTGTCCCTCGACAGGATGCGGGGCGCCCGTACGTTGCTGTACTCGAGCGGCTTTGCCTCCCCGCCCGGGAAGGTGATGAACACCTTGTGCACGAGCGAGATGTCGAATCCCGGGCTCGTGGCGACGCCAGCGCGCACCTCGCTCAACTCGAGTCCGCCCGCGACGAGGCCGCGCGGCGGGTTGGGCGGCACGTCGATCACGTAGGGGACGTAGAACCGCTCGCCCGACCCGATCTCGAACCGCGTCGCCGCCGGGTGCAGCCAGGTGCCGACAGAGACGGGTGGCGAGATGACCGACTGCTTGGTATCGGGATCGTCGGAGCCGACGATCTCCACCGCGGTCAGCGTGAACGTCTTGTCGCGCGGCGAGCGGTTGTCCACGAACAGGCAGTACACGTACGAGGTGCCGCCTTGGAGGCGATCCAGCTCGATCACGGGCGGACCCAGGTCGGTGCGCTCCTCGGTCGCCGGCACGCCCGTCGATTCCAGCCCCGTCGCGGTGCGGCCCTTGCAGATCTTCGGGTAGTCCTTGGAGATCCCGACGAGCAGTCCGCTCCCCTCGAGCGGCGTGGCGGCTCCGAGCTCGGCGCTCGTCGCCAGGCGCGGGACGTAGCCCGGCGTATCGGGCGCCGAGGCTGCCCCTGCGACGCCGCTCGGGCTGCAGGTGAGCAGCACGCATGCGCCTGCGAGCGCCCACATGCGCGCGCGGGAGCGACCGATCCGGGAACCGAGGGCGTGGCGTGACATTGCCCGGGCTCTACCCCACCCTCCGGCGATCCAAGCGGTGCGCGGAGCCCGCTCGGCGCCGCGAGTCCGGGTACGGTTCTGCTACCCTCGCGCGGTCAGTCGTGCCTCGGGAGGGCGCGGCGCTCCACGGGAAGGGAATCCCCCTATGTCGTTCGTCAATCTCGAGACGGGCTCGCGCACCTACGTCGCGTCGCTCAAGGTCGATCCGAACTTTGCCCCGGCGCTCGCCGCCGGCACGCGAGCCGATCGCAAGACCATGGCCTACGCCGCGATGCTCGACGCCGAGCTCGCCGTCAAGACCACGCTCCTGCCGAAGCTCGACGCGCTCAAGGCCGAAGGCCTCCTGCGCAGCTACGACTTCGCCTCCGGCACCGGCGCGCTCATCCTGAATGTGGATGACACCCGCGCAGGCGCGGCGTTCCAGGCGCTCCAGGGCGTCGGCGAGCTCGGCCGCATCGTGCGCAACCGCGAGGTCAAGCTCGACGCGACGCTCGCCGAGGGTCCGAACCCGGCTCCGGCTCCGACCGCCGACAAGACGGTCGAGTGGAACGTCGACAAGCTCGGCGTGCAGACCGCATGGGCGGCCGGCAACACCGGCGCGGGCGTGGTCGTCGGCATCGTGGACACGGGTGCCAACGTCCAGCACGAGGCGCTCAAGGGCCATTACCGTGGCACGCAGGCGGACGGTTCCTTCGACGACAACTACAACTTCTACGACCCGGTCAACAACAAGACCGCGGCCTACGACGACCACAGCCACGGCTCGCACGTGGCCGGCACGAGCGTCGGCGGCACCGCCGACCACCTGACCGGCATGGCCCCGGGCGCCAAGTTCATCTCGGCCAAGGTGTTCACCTCGGGCGGCTCCGGCTCCACGGCCACGATCCTCAAGGGCCTCGGCTGGATGCTCGCGCCGACCAAGTCCGACGGCACGGGCGCGGACCCGACCAAGGCGC
>JAOPYU010000134.1 GCA_025964455.1 Thermoleophilia bacterium
CCAAGCTCGAGAAGGCCGAGAAGGCGCTCGACGAGGCACGCAAGGGCAACGCGTCCTACCGCGCCGTGCAGGGAGACACCCTCGCGTCGGTCGCTGCCAAGTACGGCATCACGGTCGCCAAGCTCAATAACCTCAACCCGAACGTGAAGCCCGACATCAGCGGCAAGATTCCCGCCGGCACCGTGCTGCAGGCCCCGAACGACGCAGCGATCGCTGCGGCCGCGAACAAGGTCGAGACGGCCAAGGCCGGCCTTAAGACCGCGGAGGAGGGCGTCACCAAGGCCCTTGCGGCGCTCAAGGCCGCCGAGGATGCACTCAAGGCCGCACAGACGGCCGAGAAGGCAGCCAAGGACAAGGTCAAGAAGGCCGAGGAGGCCGTCAAGGTCGCGCAGAAGGAGCTCGACGCAGCCAAGGGCGTCGAGGGTGGCGGTGCGGTGAACCTGCCGACCAAGGCGGACATCGCCAAGCTCGCCAAGCCCCGCTGGGACAAGGCCCACAGCAACGTGGAGATCACGCTCAACGGGAAGAAGTTCTCCTTCGATCCCGTGAGCCTCCGCAAGCCTGAAATCAAGGATGGGCGCGCCAACTGGCAGTACAAGGAGCGCACCGAGATCTTCGAGATCGAGGGCAAGAAGGTCGCCGTGACCTTCAAGCCGACGTTCAGCATCAAGCAGAGCGAGCTCGCGGCCGACGGCAGCGTCAAGCCGGGCGTGACGCCCAAGCTCGGCGTCCAGGTGCTCGCGGTGAAGGCCGCCTGACCAAGCTCCACGCCAACGGGTCCGCACCCTTTCCGAGGGCGCGGGCCCGTCGTCGTTCAGGTCGCAGCCGCGGCGGGTAGCACCTGCCCATGGGACGTGACCTGAAAGACCTGCTCGGACCCGACGAGGGCGTCGTGCTCGAGACGCGCCAGCACTGGTTCGTGGTGCTGCGCAGCATCGGCGTGCTGGTGCTCGGGCTCATCGTGCTCGCCGTCGCCATCTGGTACGTCGGGGAGGCAGGCTGGCTCGAGAACCGGCCGGGCGACTACCTGACGATCGCCCTGTGGATCGCCTTCGCGCTCGTGCTCGCGGTCGTGCTCTGGCGGGTGCTCGCCTGGGTCACCGAGCGCTTCTACGTCACGACCAGCAAGATCGTCTACGCACGCGGGATCCTGAATCGCGACGTGGTCTCGACTCCGCTCGTGAAGATCGACGAGATGACGCTGCGCCGCCCGCTCCTGGGACGCATGCTCGGCTTCGGCCGGCTCGACGTGGAGAACGCGGCAGGCGGCACCGAGCCGCTCGCAGGGCTCGAGTACCTGCCTCGCCCGACACGGCTGTACCAGCTCATCTCCGAGCGCTCGCGCAGCCAGCGCATGGTCGAGGGCGGCGCACACCGTGACGACGACAACGACGGCCTCGTGGACCCGCCCGCGCCGACCCCTGCGCCGGCGCCCGAGCGCCGTGACGACACCGGTCGCTGGATCCCGACGGGCGAACCTACGTCGGGCGACTGAATCCTCCACGCGCGGGGCGCCCCGTTGCTCTAGTCTTCGGACCATGGAGGACTACACCGCCAAGTACATCGGGGAGCACGTCGAGCTCTGGCTCTACGGGGGCGAGCCGTCGCAGGAAGGCACGCTGACGGCGTTCTGCATCGTCGGCGACGTCCAGCACGTGGAGCTGAACGCCCACATCCTCGTCCCGCTCGTCAACGTCGCAGGGATCCACTGCATCAGCCGGTGCGATTCGCCCGGCGAGGCGCACTGGCCGCCGACGCTCGGCGACGACCTGGACGAGCTCGACTCGTGACGCCGCGCAAGACCACTCGCACTGCGACCCCCGACCCGAGCCTGTCGGTCGCGCCGCCGCGCTCCAAGCGCGTGCTCATCACGGGCGTCGGCCGCTTCTGGGGCGCCAACCTCGCCCGGCAGCTCGAGCGCGACCACGCGCTCGACTTCGTCTGCGGCATCGACACGCGCGAAGCGCTCGGTGAGTTCGGCCGCACCGAGATCGTGAAGGGTGACATCCGCAACCCTGCGATCAGCCGCCTCATCAATGTCACTCGCGTCGACACCGTGGTGCACACGCAGATCTTCGGCGCCGATCGCCCCGGCGAATCCGGTCGCACCCTGCACGACATGAACGTCATCGGCACGATGAACCTGCTCGCCGCGTGTGCGGCCAGCCCGTTCGTGCGCAAGGTCGTGATCCGTTCCTCCACGGCGATCTACGGCGCCTCGCCGCGCGACCCCGCGTTCTTCACCGAGGACATGGAGGCGAAGTCCGCGCTGCGTGACACCTACTCGCGCGACATCTCCGAGGTGGAGACCTACGCACGCGACTTCGCCGAGCGGGCGCCGCACGCCGCCGTGACGATCCTGCGCTTCGCCAATTCCATCGGCGAGAGCGTCGACACGGCGTTCACCCGATATCTCTCCTCGCAGATCGTGCCGACCCACGCGGGCTACAACCCGCGGCTGCAGTTCATCCAGGACACCGACGCCGTCGATGCGCTCGCCCACGCCGTGCGCACCTGGAAGCCGGGAACCTTCAACGTCGCCGGCCCGGGCACGGTGACGCTCGGCAAGTTCCTGCGCATGGCGGGCCGCATCCAGGTGCCGCTCATCCCGCCGATGCTCGGCCCCGTCCTGCACCTGGCCGAGCGTGCGGGGCTGCTGTACGTGCAGAGCCGCTACGACCGCACCCTCAAGTTCGGCCGTGGCGTCTCCACGGATCGCATGATCGAGGACTTCGGCTTCGTGCCGGAGTACACGACCCGCGAGGCAGCGGAGCAGTTCGCCGCATGGATCCGCACCCGTCGCTACCACGAGGGTGCCGACGCGCACCTGGACCGTGAGCTGCTCGACTACGTGCAGCGCAAGATGCACCAGATGCCGTCGCTCGACGCGGGCCTGTTCGGCCGGATCGCGCCGCGCTTCGATCCGGACCGCGTCCCCGGTGGTGGCAGCGGCGAGGCGGCCGCTGCCGGGTTCTCCCCGGCAGGTACGCGCGTCGCGCGCGGCGACGCCGGGCTCGACGACGAGGATGACCTCGCCGGCGGCGATGACGAGTCGATGGAGTAAGGACGAATCGTGCCCACCACCACCGATGACACGTCCACCACCGAGCGGGTCGCCACCTGCCTCGGTCACACCAAGAGCGGCGCGCGCTGCCGTCGCACGAACGTGGGGCCGCGCGGCTACTGCACGCTGCACGCCGACCAGGCGCCCCCGGCGATGCCCGACGACATCGACCGCAGCGAGCTGGACGACGCGATCGCCGGGCTCGGCGCCGAGGGCCTGCTCGGGGATGGCCTCGACGAGGATTCGGTCAGCGGGGCGATCGAGGAGCTGCGCCAGATCGCCGACTACGTCGGCGAGAACGCCGGCAAGATCCGCGACGCCGCGATCCAGGCCGGCGTGGTGGACGACGGGCTGCTCGAGCGGCTCATCGGCGACTGTGCCAACGCGCTCGTCAGCCTGGCCCAGGCCTTCACTTCGCGAGCCCGTGGCGACTACGACGAGGACGACTTCGGATTCGACCAGGAGTTCACCGAGCGCCTCTTGCCGCTTGCGACGCTCCTGTACCGGTACTGGTGGCGGGTCGACATCGAGGGCATCGAGAAGGTTCCTTCGACGGGTAGCGGGATCCTCGTCTCCAACCACGCGGGCGGCGGCATGCCGTTCGACGGCGCCATGATCAAGGCTGCCATGTTCCTGGAGCACCCGAATCCGCGCCACGTGCGGCTGCTGGTGCTCGACTGGCTGATGGGGCTGCCCTACCTCGGCGACCTGATGCGCCAGACTGGCCAGGTGCTCGCCTCCTCGCCGAACGCCTACGAGCTGCTCAAGCGTGACCAGCTGATCGCCGTGTTCCCCGAGGGCGTGAAGGGCATGGCCAAGCCGTTCTCGGAGCGCTACAACCTGCAGCGGTTCGGCCGCGGCGGGTTCGTGCGCATCGCGCTGCGCACGCAGACCCCGATCATTCCCGTCGCCGTGGTCGGCAGCGAGGAGATCTACCCCAAGATCGCCAACATGCCGATCGTGAACCGCCTGATCGGCGCGCCGTTCGTGCCGGTCACGCCGCTGTTCCCGCTGTTCGGCCTGGCGGGCCTGATCCCGCTGCCGAGCAAGTGGCACATCGAGTTCTGCGACCCGATCGACGTGACGCAGTACCCGGCCGAGGCGGCTGATGATCGCGCCTTCGTGCTCGAGCTGAGCGAGCGGGTCCGCGCGACGATCCAGGAGCGCCTCAAGGCGAACCTGCTCAAGCGCCGCACCCCGTTCTGGTAGGTCGGGTCACCCCGGAAGCGCGACCTTCGCGGCGGTCCAGGCGGCCCGAACGGCACCGTGGGCCTCTGAGCCCGCGCCGAACATGCGCTCCGCGCTCGTGAGCGTCAGGCCGGCCCAGCGCGTGATGCCGGTGGTCGGCTGCAAGCCGGCGTTCGCGGCGTCGACGGTGATGCGCGCCATGTCTGCCGCGCCGATCGCCCGCGCGATGTCGAGGTGGGCTGCCTGCACGATCCCCGAGTGCACGTGCACGAGCCCGTTGTCAGTCATCGTGAAGCCGGCCTTGGCGATGTCATCCATCGTCGTGGAGAGCGGGATGCGCCGCCCTTCCCCGCCGAAGGCGCCGGCCATCGGGGCGCTCTGGCCGCGTGGATCCAGGACCTTCCACCCGTAGCGCGCCTCCTCTGGCGTGCCGCCCAGGATGAGCGCCGTGCCGGCCATCGTCTGCGCGAGCCCCTCCGACAGGCGCCCGGAGCTGCCGCCGTACAGCAGGCCGCCGAAGCCGGCGCGCTTGTCGAACCACTTGTGGGAGAGCTCGTGGATGGTCGTCTCGGCCTGCACGAGCGCGCCTTGGGGGCCGCGTGAATCCTTGCCGCCGACGCCGATCTGCGCGGTGCCCGTGATCCGGTTGAACCAGCTGGAGTCGCCGCCGTGCACCCGGACGCGCGCCGTTGCCAGCTCGTCCCGGCCCTGCGGGTCCAGCTGCGTGTAGAGGCCGCGTGCGAGTTCCACGCCGCGACCGACTCCCGGATGGTGTTCGAGTCCCATGATGATCCTGCCGTCCCCAGCGATCGTGTGGATCCGCCACATCGGATCCGCACCTGGGTATCGGTGGGCGGCCCGGGTCCGTATCGCGACGGGGGTCAGTGGTCGAGCAGGTAGACGCGCTCGAAGTCGACGAGGCCGGTCGAGCGGATGCTGAAGTTGCGCACCCACTTCTGGACCAGGTACTCGCCAACCGGCTCGACGAGCGGGACCGCAGGCATCGCGCCCGAGGTTCCCGTGAACTCGAGCTCCACGTTGTGGTGGATGGCGGCGCGGGTCGCGAACGGCGACGAGGTCGAGGCCAGGTCGATGGCGCCATCGGCGCCCGCGAGGCAGAAGTTGCTCGGGTTGCGCCCGAGGGTGACCGCCGGGCAGGTGAACATGGAGTGCCAGAACGATGGATCCGCGCGGTCAGCGTGGACCGACCGCAGCACGAGCTCGACGTCGGAGCCGATCGGGGAGGTCCCGGTTCCGACGCGGTCGAGCATCTGCGGCGTCACCGGGTGCGGCGTCACGGGCACGCCGACATCGCCGAGGTTGCCGACGATCGTCGAGGCCATGGCGACGACCGGTGCCGACGTGCCGTCGTACCACAGGTCGAGCTTGGTGGTCTTCGACCAGCCGCCAGCCGTGAGCTCGGCAGTCGCGCGCGAGACCTGCGGCGCGCCGCTGGAGGGCAGGAGCAGCTCGCCTTCTGCGGCGATCGTCGCGAACCCGCGCGCGCTCGAGGGCACGATCGTCTCGAGCGGCATGTCGAACCCTCCGCTGGTGCTCGCAGCGAGCGAGGCGCGGTCGATCGCCAGGGCAACCCCGCGACGCACCGCCGAGGACTGCAGCGCCACGGACGTGGTGTTCTGGAACAGGTACCAGGCGGTTCCGCTCGTGGTCGTGCGGAACCCGGCGTTGGCGCGCATGGATGTCATGAGCGACGCAGGCACCGAGGTGTCACGCATGCCGGCGTCGATCCGGCCCGCCCGGAACAGCTGCGTGCCGCTCGCGGGCGTCGCCACGACGAGCCGTAGCGTTCGCAGGCGCACCGAGCTTCGGCCCCACCAGCTCGGGTTGGGGACGAGCACCGCCTCGGAGTGACCGCTCGTTGCGAAGAGGCGGAACGGACCGCTCGTGGCGATGTTCTTGGGGGTGGTCCAGGTGTCACCGAAGCGCTTCACGACCTGCGCGGGCACGGGCGTGGTCGCGGTGGAGGCGAGCACCTCCGCGAACCACGGGGACGCAGCGGACAGGTCGAACCGGATGGTCCGAGGGCCCACGACGGTCGCCGTCGCATCCGACGCCGCGAGCTTGCCGATCGGCGACAGGATCTTCGCGCGGTCGAACGCGTACTTGACGTCGCGCGCGCCGATCGGGGTTCCGTCGCTCCATTTCGCGGCGCGGAGCGTGACCGTGTAGCGGCGACCGCCCTGCGACGCGACAGGCTGGCCCGTCGCGAGGAACGGCACCAGTGTCCCGGCCGTGCCGGTGCTGCGATACAGCGGGGCGAAGAGCGCATTGGCGACGATGCGATCCGACTCGGAGCGGGCCTTGGATGGATCCAGCGTGGTGGGGAAGGTCCCGAGGTTGATCGTGGCCACCTGCTTGGAGGGCGGTGCCAGCGAGGCTGCCTGCGCCCCGAGCGGCCACGCCGACATCGCGCACGCAGCAGCTGCCGCGAACGCGAGCATGGCGGCGGTGCGCCGGCGTCGGTGTCGTGTCCCATCCCCCATCTGGGGGAGATAACGGCATGCGCGGCCCACACCTCAAGCGGTGCGCGAGGGTGGTGCGGGAGCGGGCGCTCGCGGGTAGGCAGGATGGGTGGCCCGAACCCCCCAAGACCTGAGCAGTGCAGCCGACGTCCCGCAGGACCGTCGGGATGAACTTGATGCGATCGTGGCACGGTCTCGCGAGGCGGCAGAACAGTTCCGCCAGCTCGGCCAGCGCGACGTCGACGAGATCGTCTGGCGGATGGCGCGCGCCGGCCTGCTCGCGGCCCACGAGCTCGCGCACATGGCGGTCGAGGAGACCGGCATCGGGCTCTACGAGGACAAGGTCATCAAGAATTACACGGCGACCGAGTTCCTCTATGACTACCTGCGCGGCAAGAAGACCGTCGGCGTGATCCGCGAGGATCCGTCCCGCTCGCTCAAGTGGGTCGCCGAGCCGATCGGCTCCGTGCTCGCGATCATGCCGATCACCAACCCGACCTCGACCGCGCTGTTCAAGACGATCGTCGCCGCCAAGACGCGCAACGCGATGATCGTGCGACCGTCCTCGAAGGCGATCCGCTGCTCGAGCGAAGCGGTCCGCATCGTCGTGGAGGCGGCCGAGTCGGCTGGCATGCCGCCGGGCGCGATCCAGTGCATGGCCGCGCCGACGCACGGTGACACGCAGTACCTGTTCGGTCACCCCGGGGTCGACTTCATCTGGACGACCGGTGGCCAGCGGATCGTCGACGCGGCGAACGCCTCGGGCAAGCCGACGATCGGTGTGGGTCCGGGCAATGCGCCGGTCTACCTGCACGAGTCCGCTGACATCCCGATGGCTGTCATCGACGTGCTCATGTCCAAGACCTTCGACGCATCCACGATCTGCCCGGCCGAACAGACCGTCGTGGTGGATCGCGCGATCGACGAGGAGGTCCGCGCGGAGTTCAGTCGCATGGGTGCACGGTTCCTCGACGCGCAGGAGGCGCAGCGCCTCGCGGACGTCTGCTTCGACAGCTCCGACGGACACCTCAATTTCTTCGCGATCGGCCAGTCCCCGCAGGTGCTCGCCGGCGCGGCAGGCATCGAGATCGGGCCCGAGGTGAAGGCGCTGATCGTGCCCGTGGAGCGCTTCGACCTCGCGGAGATCTTCCTCCACGAGAAGCTGTTCCCGGTGCTCGCGTACCTGGTCGCGGACGATGTCGAGCACGCGCTCGCCCTGTGTGAGGGCGTGACGGAGATCTCGGGTCTCGGCCACACGAGCGCCGTGTACGCCCGCGACGACGCGGTCGTCGAGGCGTTCTCGCTGCGAATCCGAACGGGCCGCATCCTCGTCAACTGCCCCACCGCCGTCGGCGCGATCGGCGGCATGTACACCGACCTGCCACCCACGTACTCGCTCGGCTGCGGGACCTGGGGCGGCTCCAACACGACGGCGAACGTCAACGTGGACGAGCTGATGAACGTCAAGCAGGTCTCCTACCGAAAGCATCCGCCCATGTGGTTCCGCGCGCCCGTCGACGTGTACTTCAACGAGCACTCGCTCGACAACCTGCGCGGCATCCCCGGCAAACGTGTCGCAGTGGTGACGAGTCCCGGCAGCGTCACCCGCGGGACGGTCGAGCTGATCACCGATCGCCTCGGCGGTCGTGCGGTCGACATCTTCTCGGAGGTGGGCCCGGAGCCGACCAACGAGGACTGCGATCGCCTCGCGGCATTCCTCAAGCGCTTCCAACCCGACGTCGTGGTCGCGGTGGGTGGTGGCAGCGTGCTCGACCTGGCGAAGGCCGCGCGCATCGCGGTCGAGCATCCTGAGGTGGACTGGACCGAGCTCGCACTGCCCTTCCTCGACGTGCGCAAGCGCATCGCCGAGTATCCGCAGCGCCAGCCCGATTCGATGCAGCTGATCGCCATCCCGACCACGAGCGGCACGGGCTCGGAGGTCTCGCCGGCAGCGGTCATCACCGATGCGGCGACGGGGCGCAAGGTGACGCTCGTCGACTACTCGCTCGTGCCGCAGATGGCGATCGTGGATCCCACGCTCGCGGTGAGCATGTCCCCGCGTCTGACAGCCGAGAGCGGCGTCGATGCGGTCACCCACTGCATCGAAAGCCTGGTCTCGAGCTTCGCGTCGCCGTACACGCACGCGCTCAGCCTGCGGGCGCTGCACGACCTGTTCGCCTCGCTCCCCGGCGCCTACGCCGATGGCGAGGACCTCGAGCTTCGTACGCGCGTGCACAACGCGTCGACGATGGCCGGGCTCGCGTTCTCCAACGCGTTCGTGGGCGTGGGCCATGCGCTGGCGCACGCGCTCGGCTCGACCTTCCAGGTGTCACACGGCACGGCCTGCGGCGTCTTCCTGCCGCATGTCATCCGCTACAACGGCGCGCCGGTGCCGGCCAAGAACATGCCGTCGCCGACCCAGACGCGCTGGGTCGCCCCGGACCAGTACGCGCAGGCGGCGCGGGCGCTCGGGCTCGGCTCGAGCCGCGAGCAGCCGGAGGAGGGGCTCGAGCGGTTCGAGGAGGCGGTGCTCGGCCTGCTCGATTCGGTGGAGCAGCCGCGTTCGATCGCCGCCCTCGGCATCGACGAGGCCGCGTTCCGCGAGCAGCGCTCCCGGCTCGCGCAACTCGCCTTCGAGGACCCGTCGATCCGTACCAATCCACGCGCCCCGATGATCGCCGAGCTCGAGGCCCTGCTCGACGACGCCTGGCGCGGCTGGTGACTCACGACCTCGCCACCTCGAGCGCCGCGCGCATGATTTCTTGACGTGGGCGCACGAAATGGTGAGCGCCGGCCTGCTGTAACGCGCCGCGCGCATGATTTCTTGACGTGGGCGCACGAAATCACGAGCACCTAGTGACACTCGCGCTCGGCGGCCCCGCGCCGCCCCCCTTTCGTGACATTCGTCAGCGGGTACTCACGATTTCTTGTTTCCGGCACACAAAAAGTTGCGCTCGGCGGGGTGGAGAGGCACGGCGCGCTGTCGCGCGCATGATTTCTTGACGTGGGCGCACGAAATCACGAGCACCTTGTGACACTCGGCGGTCCGCGCCGACTGCCACTCCGCGCCGGCGAGCCTTTCGTGATATTCGTCACGAGATGATCACGATTCCTTGGTCCCCGCGCACAAAATGACGCGTTCGGCGGGGAAGGGGGCACGGCGCGCTGTCGCGCGCATGATTTCTTGACGCGGGCGCGAGAAATCACGGGCACCTCCTGATGATTTCGGCCGTTTAACAGCGAGCGTATTGGAAATCCTGCAACAAGTACTTGCCGGATCCCGGACCTCGACCTACGGTGGACTCATGGCGACCTCCCCCGCACGACCCGCAGCCCCGATCAGGACCTCGACCACGACCCCGAGCGTCCTGCTCGCAGACGTGATCTCCTACGGCTATGCCGCGGCGGTCATGTGGGCGACGCTCGCCTTTGATCTGAACTTCCAGGTGTGGCAGGGAGTCGCCGTGATGGTGATGTTCGTCCTGCTGCGTGCGATCGCCTCGGAGCTCCGCAAGGACGCTCGGCGCGAGGTGCTCCGGGCCGCGCGGGTGAATGCGGCACAGCGTGCTGCCTCGCCGGCGCGATGGACGGTCGAGCAGCGTGACGGCGTCGGCCGGCGCGTCGACCTCGGCGCCTGACGCCAATCAGGCCATCTAGCGGAAGTTGAGCACGACGATCGTGCCGGCGCCCGCGCGAAGTGGGCGACGCGGCCGCACCAGTGCGCTCGTCTCGCCAGCCGTGAACTCGGCGACCTCGCCATTGACGTCTACCCGTCGAAGCGAACCATCCGGGCGCAGCTCGATCGGGATCGTCGCGAGGTCCTCGCTGCCCTCGTTCACCACGAACCACGTCTCACGTCGCGCCTCGCGAACCACCCGCGTCCGGAGGTCTGCCGCGACGTTGTTGGCCGCCGGGGCGAGCGTGCCCGCGTCTCCCGCGGGGGCGGGATCCAGGGCTGGCACGGTGGTGTCGAGGGGCTCGGTCATGGGCGGCATGGGCGGGAGCTGGCTCCGGCCTGAGAAGGGTTTGTACATCGCCTGAGCCCTCACCGCAACGGCGGTGGCCAGTTGGAGGGGTCCTTCGGCCCATGGCGGTGGCCGTACCTGCCCGCGGGGTGGCGCTGCCTGCGTGGATGCAAGCGTGCGAATATCCACGCATGGATCCCGATCAGGCCATCGATCGCGCCACCATCGTCGCGCGCGGCGTGCGACGGATGCTCGACGAGAGTGGTGCCTCGCTCGCGCGACGCCGCGTCCTCGCGCTGTGCTCGGGCGGCGCCGACTCCGTAGCCCTCGTCCATGTGCTCGGGGCGCTCCCCACGGGGGCGGCTCCTGCCTCGGTCGACGTGCTGTGGCTCGACCACGGGCTGCGGATCGACGTCGCGGACGAGCGTGCCGCCGCTGCCGCTGCTGCCGATGCGATCGGCGCCGGCTTCGTGACACGCAGCGCCGCCGCCGATGCGCTCCGGACCGCGGAGGGCGGCCTCGAAGGGGCTGCGCGTGCGTGGCGATACGGCCAGGCGCTCGACGTGGCGCGCGCACGCGGCTGCGACGTCGTCGCCACGGGACACACCGCGAACGACCAGCTCGAGTGCGCGCTGCTCGGCATGGTCGGCGTCGCAGGCGTCCCCGGTGAGCTCGCATCGATGCACGTGCGCCGCTCGCTTGCGGACGGCATCGACCTGGTGCGTCCACTGCTGGGGAGCTCACGAGCGGATGTCGAGGCGCTGTGCCTCGAGGTCGGGGCTCGTTGGCACGACGATCCCACGAACGCGGACTCGCGCGCGCACGCGAGGAACACCGTCCGGTCGATCGCGATCCCGGAGCTGCTTGCGCTTCACCCGGGTGCCGGCCGCGCGCTCGTGCGAGGCGCCGACCGGCGACGGGAGACTGGCCAGGTGCTCGAGTCGCTCGTTCGCGCGCTGCTCGATTCCTGGGGGGACGATCCGCGCTCGATCGACGTTCGGCGGCTCGCCCGCCTCGATGCGCCGACGCGACGCGCGGTCGTCGCACGCTGGCTGCTCGACGCTCGGATCGGCCGGGACGTCGGTGCCCGAACGATCGCCGCGGTCGACGCACTCGCGACCTTGCCGCGTCGCGCGGCATGCGCCAGGGTCGACCTGCCGCGCGGCGCCTGCGTTCGACGCGACGGCTACCATCTGGTCCTCACCCTCGCTCCCCGACACGGAAGGCCCCACCCGTGATCACGCCCGACACCCCGTTCGCCCCGTTCGACGACGTCCTGATCGACCCGGAGCGGCTCAAGTCGCGCATCCGCGAGCTCGGCGCCGAGATCACGCGTGACTACGCCGGTGGCAACCCGCTGCTGATCGGTGTCCTCAAGGGCTCGGTCTTCTTCATGGCCGACCTCGCGCGTGCGATCGACCTGCCGCTCGAGATGGACTACATGGCGGTCTCGTCCTACGGCAACGCGACGGAGAGTTCCGGCGTGGTCCGGATGCTCAAGGACCTCGATGCCCCGATCCAGGGTCGCGACGTCATCATCGTCGAGGACATCATCGATTCGGGCCGCACGCTGTCGTACCTCATCGAGCTGCTCCAGCAGCGTGGGCCCGCGAGCATCGAGATCTGCGCGCTGCTCACCAAGCCGGAGCGGGCGGAGGTCGACGTCGACTGCCGCTACGTCGGTTTCGAGATCCCGAACCGGTTCGTGGTCGGGTACGGGCTCGACTACGCCGAGCGCTTCCGCAATCTCGAGTACATCTGCTGCCTCGACGAAGCGAACCTCCCGGCGATCGAGCCGGCCCGCACCCGCAAGCAGGTCGAAGAGGGTCACCCCGCCTGAACTGGTGGTTTCGTTCGGTAAGGGTACCGAAGCCTGACGAAACGCTCCAACGGATTTGCATCAGGGTGTTTCTGGTCTGATCCAGCGGCCATACATCACGTACCGCTCGTCGCTGCCCTCCCGCCTGGCGCATCGAGCCTCGTTGCTTCCCTCGACGAAAGCGTGATGTCCAATGATCCTGTCTGCGCGTCTCCAGCGTGTCCGCCTCGCGACCGTCGGCCTCATTGGCGCGGCGCTGCTCCTGGCCGTGCTGGCCTCGCTCGCACTGGCCGTGCCGGGAATCGCAGCGGCGGAGGACGCCGGCGTCTCGGATGTCGTGGCGCCCGAGGGACCGACCGGCGTGGACGTCGCAGGTCCGCCGATCGAGCTCGACCACGAGCCCGAGCTCGGCGAGTTCGACACGACGGACGTCGCGGACACGACCGTCGTGACGACGCTACCTGCCGAAGCTCCGGTCGCTACGGCTGCCGGCTCGGAGCCCGTCGCTGCTGGGAGCCTTCCGTTCACTGGCGCATCGGCGTGGCTGGCCGCGCTCCTCGGAGGATGCTCGCTCGCCCTCGGCTTCGTTGCGCGCGCCGCGGCACGCCTGGCAGACGAGCGGATGAGCTCCGGTACCTGATTTCAGCCTGCACAGTCCGGGGGGACGAGCCGGGACGATCGCGTGGGGCGATCGTCCCGGCAACTTTTTCTGCCCGCATGTGGGCAATAGCGGCCGAACTGGACCATCTGTCCTACAACTGACACAGATTCGTGAAAAAAGTGTCTCGCCTTTTCCGATGGAACGGCGTACCTTGGTTTCATGCCGGAACTACTCCGGCCCACATCCGCACGCCGAAAGAGTTCGACATGTCTCCCAAGAGGAACCGACGATCAAGCGCCACTCGCGTCCGCCTGGCGCTCTACGTGCTGGCGGCTCTCGCCTCCATGCTCGTCGCACTGAGCCTGACGGGTTCGACCGCATTGGCCGACAACGATAATTTCAATCCGAACTGCCCCGATCGCCAAGGCAACGGCTGTGGCGATGGCGGTGGCAACTGTGGCCACAACGAAGGGATCGGAAGCGGCGGCGTGGACAACGGCACCGGGAACAAGAAGGGTGCATGCGGCGAAACGCCCGCGGTCGACGCGTGCCCCGACGAGACCCTGAATCCCGGTATCCAGACCGCGGGTCCCTGCAAGACCGCAACGGTGGTCGACGCGTGCCCCGATGAGACGCTGAACCCCGGCATCCAAGATGCTGGCCCGTGCAAGGTTGCGACGGTGGTCGACGCGTGCCCGGACGAGACGCTGAATCCGGGTGTCCAGGCTGCTGGTCCGTGCAAGACGGTTCCCGGTTCGTCCGACACCCTCACCGGTGGCGGCCCGACCGGTGTGGATCTCTCCGGTGCGGCGGTCGACCAGGATCACGAGCCGACCCTTGGCAGCTCCGCTGCTCCGGGAACGCCCGCTGACGGCGCCGAGGTCACCGTGGCCACTGCTGGCGCGACCACCGCTGGTACGTCCGCAACGGGAGCTGGTGGCGACTACGCCGTCGTCTCCGCGGGTGGCTCGCTGCCCGTGACCGGCGCTCCGGCGTGGGTCGTCGCGATCGCGGGCTTCGCCGCCATGATGCTCGGTTCACTCGCATACCGCGATGCACGCCGCGTGTCTCGCAACCGCGAGATCGGCGCCGCCGCCTGATCGCACCTTGAATCGTCGAGGGCCCTGGAGCAGCAGCTCCGGGGCCCTCGTTTTCTTCCGTGACGAATGTGTGTCGGGACCGTCTCCAAACTGTGCTGGTCAGATTCAGACATCGCCCGTATAGTCGACGGGAACCCTCCCCGCGGCCATGCACTGGCCGCTTTTCGGAAGATCGGCCTCCCCATGAGCTATTACTCGAGCTATTCCACCGAGCGCGACCTTCCGCGCCGGCGATACCGCCGAGACACCGCGGTCCAGCTCATGGTGGCGGTGATGCTCGCGCTGTTCGTCTCCGTGGGCACGACCTGGGCCGGCGCGGAGCCCAAGGAGGAGAAGCCCGCTCCCGCTCCTGCCGACGTCACCGTCTGTCGCGACGGCGTCACGACTACCGTCAAGGACAACCAGGTCAAGGCGAGCGACGCTGCGGGCGCCTGTGCCGCGGTAGTCACGCCGCCCGCACCGACGGCGCAGGAGACCTGCGAGACGACGGCCGGCAAGGTGTGGCGAGGCAACAACTGCGTCGATGTCGTGGTGGATAATCCCAATAACAATGTGCCGGCGTGCGCCGCCCCTTCCTATCTCGGTGACAATGGCCGCGTCTGCAAGGTGGACGTCTGCAACCCCAGCGGCAACGGCAAGATCATCTCCGTGGACGCCTCGGCGATCGAGAGCCACACCCTGCCGCCCTGTGCACAGCCGGTCGAGGAGGAAGAGGTCCCGACGCCGATCGATCCCGACATCACCGTGTGCCGCGACTCCGTGACCCTCACCATCAAGACGAGTGAGAAGCTCGAATCGGATGTCGCGGGCAAGTGCGTGGCGAACGAGAACAACAATCCGCCCGCCTGCACCCCGCCAGCCGTGGTGGCAGCGAACGGCAATGCTTGTGAGATCACGATCTGCCATCGCGGTGGGCAGAGCGGCACGCAGACCATCAACGTGAACGGCTACCACCCTGAAAGCGACACGCTCCCCGTGAACGGTATCTGCGCCACGCCGCCGGTTGACGTGTGCCCCGACGAGGACCTGAACCCCGGCGTTCAGACCGAGGGCGCGACCTGCGTAACTGAGGAGCCCACCGATCTCTGCACCGATGAGGAGCTGAATCCCGGCGTGCAGCTCGAGGGGCCCTGCACCGTCGCGGCACCGACCGACGCATGCCCCGACGAGGAGCTCAACCCTGGTCCCCAGGCCGCCGGTGCCACGTGCATCGTCGACGTATGCCCCAACGTGGAGGGCGTGCAGACGTCGTCCGAGCAGTGCATCCCGGCGAATATCTGCGAGCTCCTGCTGAATATCGGGAACATTCCAGTCCCGGTCGCGATCCTCACCCAGCTCCTCGACCGTTTCGGCTGCGTCGATCACTGCACCGGCGATCTCAACCCCGGCGTGCAGCCGTCCACGGCGATCTGCGTCACGCCGCCGCCGGTCGACGCCTGCACCGACGAGGCGCTCAATCCGGGCGTCCAGCAGACGGGCGTCACGTGCATCGTGGCGACGCCGCCGCCGGTCGATGCCTGCCCCGACGACCTCAATCCGGGCATCCAGGAGACGGGCGCCACGTGCATCGTCGCCACGCCGGTCGTGGTCGATGCCTGCCCCGACGCGCTCAACCCGGGCGTGCAGGCAGCTGGCACCACATGCATCACCGCTCCGGCCACGACGCCGGCGGCAGCTGACACGAGCGGCACCGGCACCGGCGGCACCGCGGCAGTCGGCGGCGACTCGTTCGTCGATCCCGCCGTCGACACGGACCACGACCCGACGCTCGGTGATGCCGAAGCGCCCGGCGACGAAGAGGTCGCGGCCGAGGATGAGGTCGACGCTGGTGGCGACGCCGACGGTGACGATGTCGACGCTGCCGATGCAGTGGTCGGCGACGGCGATTCGCTGCCCTACACCGGCTTCACGCTCGGATCGGCATGGGGTGCAGGCATCATCGCCCTCCTGCTCGGCGCGTTCTCATTCGCCGAGGCATCGCGCGCCGCGCGCCGTCGACGCATGACCGTCACCAGCTGACGCCACGAAGCTCCACCGGGGCCGGCATCCCACGCGAAGGCGTGCGGGTGCCGGCCCCGAATTCTTCCGCGACCCGTGGGCATTGGCGCAGGATTCGACGGGAACGCGTCACCGTGCATGAACCCGGCTAGACTGGGGCACCAACTGGCACCAGACCCGTCGGACGCAGCGGCGCCGACATCTCGAGTCCCCGGAAGGACATCCTCCCGCATGAATTCCAAGACCTTGCGAAGCGCGGCGATCCCGCTGCTGGCGATCGCGCTGCTCGCGTTCCTGTTCATGAACAACGCGGACGACAAGAAGTCCAAGGACGCGTCGTTCCCGGCACTCGAACGCCAGCTGAAGGACGACCAGGTCAAGGAGGTCGTGGTCGATCCGGGCTCCAACAAGATCACCGTCACGCCCAAGAAGGCGGACGACTTCAAGGAGTACTCGATCGGCTTCGCGACGGAGAAGCAGGTCGACGACCTCGAAGCGCGGCTCAACGACTCCGGCGACGAGGACCTGCTGACGGTCAAGCCGGTCGAGGGGCCCGGCGTCGTCGGGTACCTGCTGCAGATCATCCTGCCAATCGGCCTGCTGATCGTGTTCTGGCTGTTCATCATGAACCAGATGCAGGGTGGCGGCTCGCGCGTCATGCAGTTCGGCAAGAGCAAGGCCAAGCGCATGGCGGTCGACGCGCCCAAGGTGACGTTCGGCGACGTCGCCGGCGCCGACGAGGCCGTCACCGAGCTCCACGAGATCAAGGAGTTCCTGGAGAGCCCGCGCAAGTTCCAGGCCCTGGGCGCACGCATCCCGAAGGGCGTGCTGCTGTTCGGCCCTCCCGGTACCGGCAAGACGCTCCTCGCGCGCGCGGTCGCGGGTGAAGCCGGGGTCCCGTTCTTCTCGATCTCGGGTTCGGACTTCGTCGAGATGTTCGTCGGCGTCGGCGCCTCGCGCGTGCGTGACCTGTTCGAGCAGGCCAAGGTCCACTC
>JAOPYU010000206.1 GCA_025964455.1 Thermoleophilia bacterium
AGTGACGTCGCCGACCAGACCGCTGCTGCGTACGCAGCCCAGGCCGCGGTGCTCTTCCCTGCGCTGCTCGCTCGCGACGTCGAGCGCCCCTCGCGCGCGCACGCCGCCTACATGCGCTCCCTGCACGGCTGGGATCACGTCTACACGCGCGAGCGCATGGTCGAGGTCTGCGAGAAGACGGTGCTCGAGCTCGGGTTCGACATGGAGGCGATCCCGACGATCCACGCCGACCTCGAGGATCGCCCCGAGAAGGATCCCCGCGCGTGCGTGATCCCGGTGCGGGTCCCCGAGGAGGTCCACCTGGTGGTGCGGCCCACGGGCGGGCTGACCGACTACCACGCCTTCCTGCACGAGGCGGGGCATGCGCTGCACTTCGGCCTCACGAGCGACGCGCTCGCCTTCGAGCACCGATACATCTCCCCCGACAACGCCCTGACGGAGATCTACTCCTACGTCGTGGAGCGCATCACGCACGAGCCGCTCTGGCACCAGCGCCACTTCGGCCTGAGCCGCGAGGATGCCGAGCGCGTCGTCGCCGAGACCCGCTTCATCGATGCGACGCTGTTCCGACGCTACGTCGCCAAGCTCGCCTACGAACTGGAGTTCTGGGCCGACCCGCGCAGCGCCTCGAATCCGGCGCGGTACGCCGAGCTGCTCTCGGCCAACACCGGGATGGACTACCCCACCAGCCAGTACGCCAGCGACATCGATCCCGGCCTGTACGCCGCCGACTACCTGCGGGCGTGGCGCACGAGCGAACAGGTGCTCGCGTGGCTGCGTCGCGAGCACGGCGAGGAATGGTTCTGCAACGGGGCCGCCGCCGACTTCCTGCGCGAGCTGTTCGAACAGGGCTCCAAGCCGTCCAACGAGGAGGTCTCGCGACAGATCGGCTCCTCCCCGGACGACTTCGACGACCTCATCGCGCACCTGTCAGCATGAGCGCATGAGCAGCGACTCCCCCACTCCCCCCACAACCGACGAGCACGACGGCTTCGCCGACTACCCCGTACGGACCCCGCACGGGTTCCAGGAGGACGGCCAGAACGCGCCCCGCCACTTCGTGAGCTGGAGCTGCTTCCGCCTGTCGCAGGAGTGGCGCAGGCTGCCCGAGCACGTGCGCGAGGAGCACAAGGCAGAGCTGGCCGGCGTGCTGGAGTCCTGGTCCGATCGCATGGTGCTCACCACCTACAGCGGCGTTGGCATCCGCGCGGACATGGACCTCATGACCTGGCGCGCCACGCCCGACCTCGACCTGCTCCAGCAGGCGCAGACCGACGTGTACGCCACCGCGCTCGGTACCTACCTCGAGCCGGCCTACGCCTACACGGCCATCACCAAGGGGTCGCAGTACACCAAGGCCGCGGAGCAGGCCGGCTTCCGCAAGCCGCGCCCGATCGACGTCACACCGTCGGATCGCAGGTACTTCATCGTCTATCCCTTCGTGAAGCAGCGTCGGTGGTACGCGCTCCCGAAGGAGGAGCGCGGGCGCATGATGCGCGACCACGCGATGATCGGCCGCCGCTACCCCGGCGTGAAGCTCAACACCGCGTTCTCCTTCGGCATGGACGACCAGGAGTTCATGACGGCATTCGAGACCGACTCGGTGCACGACTTCGTCGACCTCATGATGGAGATGCGCGAATCGGAGGCCTCGGCCTACACCGAGCGCGACACGCCGATCTTCACGTGCATCAAGCTGCCCATCCGCGAGGCGCTCGACTCGCTCGGCGGGGTTCGTACGAGCGTCCTCACCGACGCCTGAGGCGGATCGTCACCAGCGCACGGTGCGCTGCTGCCACGCCCACCAGATCCCGAAGCCGCACAGCAGCAGCAGCGGCCAGAACACCTGCGGCAGTCGCAGGAATCCCAGCTGCGGGACGAAGAACGCGATGATCCCGGCGGTCAGCAGCACGATGATCGTCACGCCCGAGGCCTGCAGCACCAGACGCGGCGCCAGCGGCATCCGCAGGATCGTGCTCTGGTGGCGTCGGTACAGGATGATCAGGAACGCCACCGTCACGACGGTGAAGAGCAGGTTGAGGACGAGACCCGCCGCTGCGGTCCCCAGCCCGAACTGATCACTGAAGAACAGCGAGCCGATGAGTGCGATCCCGATGAGGATCACGAAATTCCGTTGGGTCTCGGTCATGTGGACCAGTTACCCAGCGCCGCCGGTTCGTTCACGCACCCGTGGCGATCGCTCGCATCGCGAGCGCCGCCACCACCAGTGATGCAATCGCGAACACGCGGACGTTGAGGGCGGCGTCACGGGTCCGGTATCCGTAGGCCGCGATGATCGCCACGAGCATGAACGGGCCGTAGACGCGCGTATGGAGCGGATCGTCGGGGCGGTTGCCGTCCAGCAGCACCACCACCCCGAGCACGCCGACCGCGAGTACCAGCGTGTGGGAGAGCTGCAGCAGCTGTGCGTACCAGCGCCCCTCGCGTCCGCTCCCCGCCGCTCCGATCGCGGGCGCGCGGGCAATTCCCCAGCCACCGACCACGAGCGCGACCACGAGCAGCGCGACTGCGGCGACGACATGGACGATGACGAGGGGCTCCACGGCATGTATGATACGGGTCCGTTCGGCGATGCCACTGGCGCGTCCGATCGGTGACAACTCATGCGGATGTGGCGGAATTGGTAGACGCGCTGCGTTCAGGTCGCAGTGGGCTCCGGCCCGTGGAGGTTCGAGTCCTCTCATCCGCATCATGCAGCCGAGCGGCTGGCCCCCGGGCCGGCCGCTCGCGCAATTGCAGGCCGCGCTCGTCGCTGGGCGCTAGGCTTCGCCACATGGCGACGGTCTACGAAATCGAAGAGCTCGAGCAGGCACTCAACGAACTCGAGCTGGACGACCCGATCCCCGAGCACGAGCGCTGGTACGCGATCAGCACGGATCCGTGGCCGTGCCCGGCGTGCGGCGAGGAGTTCGAGTGGGTCACGGCGTGCCACCACGTCGTCATCGCCGAGACCCCGGATCCGTTGCTCGAGCATGCGTCGATCGCCAAGAAGGTCGGGCGCAACCCGCGCATCATCAAGTACGACGGACCACTCCCCACGATCACCCTGGACCAGTGGCGCGCTCTCGGCCGCCCGGTGCACGGCGTGCGCCGCGACCTGACCCCGCAGTAGCGGAACGGGTGGGCCACGGGGCGGGGCCCCAGCGGCCACCGCGCCGGGTTATTGATTGGCCAGTCACCTGACGGTGCACGATGATGGTGACCCACCCGGACCGGCACGGATCGCCGCCCGGGCTCCTCCCACTTCGCTCGAAAGGTCACGGATGACGATGACCAGCTTCAACGTCGTTTCGCCCAAGGTCGCCCCACAGGGCCTCGAGGCTCCGCCCGCCGCCGCTCCCGCACTCACCAAGTCCGAGCAGCGTGCCATCGAGAAGGAAGAGTCCAAGTTCGGCGAGTTCGTCGTCGTGCTCGACGACCAGGGCACGCGTGCGGTCGAGAAGGCCTTCGCCATGCCGGTCGGTCCGGAGCGCCGCCAGTTCGTGGCCAAGACGCTCATCGACAACATGGTCAAGACGCAGGCGCCGCTCTGGAAGGTCCTCGACGGCCTCCAGAACTCCGGCCACGTCTCCCCGCGTCGCGGCTACACGCCGCTGTGGATCCAGAACTCGATCGTCGTCTACGGCGACGACACCGCCATGACGACGCTCGCGAGCGCCGCCGGTGTCGCCCAGGCGTTCAAGAGCGCGCGTCACACGCTCGACAACCCGGGTGGGCTGGTCGACCAGCTCGCACCGATCGAGGACGCGGTGGCCGGCGCCGGCGAGGCGCTCGCCGACCTGCCGATCGACGTGGACAAGGCGGCTGCGGCCAAGGCATCTGCCACGGGCGGCGGCGGTGCCAAGAAGCCCGACCTCGCAACGGACCCGCAGTGGAACGTCGCACGCCTCCAGATCGACAAGGCGCGCAAGGACGGCCTCACCGGCAAGGGCGTCACGGTCGGCATCATCGACACGGGCCTCGACGTCAACCATCCCTTCCTGCTCTCCAAGTACCGAGGCTACGACGCGCAGTCCGGTGACCGGGTGGACCTGGCCAACTGGTAC
>JAOPYU010000150.1 GCA_025964455.1 Thermoleophilia bacterium
GCCGAGCGACAGGAACATCGGCGCGCGCGCTGCAAAGCGCTCCACCGTGGCGCTGAACGCACTCGTCGGCACGGCGAGGACGATCGCATCCCAGTCCTGGTCGGCTGCTTCATCGACCGTGGTGATCCGCGTGTCGTGCGGGAACTCGATGCCGGGGAAGTACCGCTCGTTGGTGTTCGAGTCGCGCATCGCGTCGGCGTGTTCGGCCGTTCGCGCCGCGAGCGTCAGCTCCACCGGGCGCGGCCCGAGGATGCGCGCCATCGCGGTCCCGAACGAACCGGCCCCTACGACGAGCCACCGAGGATCCCCGGCCGCCATCAGTACCCTGCTCCCGTGCGCGATCGCTGCATCGCGTCATCCTCGCACGCGAGCCCGACGGGCAACCCGCGCCCGAGGCAAACGCGGCTCCGTACGGCGCCGCACGCATCTCACCGGATTCCACATCGTCAGGCTGAGCCTTGCGTTCGGGCATCGAGTGGAGAACATGGTCGCACTCGACGCCCGTTCGTCAGGATCAGCCTGACAATCGGGCTTCCAGTCGTCCCGTGCAGGCGAGCGCCGAGCAGATACGCCGAAGTGTCGCGCTCGGCGCTCGATAAAAGTCCCGAGCGCGTATTCGCAGCACGATCCACCCCAGCGCTCGCGCCTCAGCATCGCGCTTCGCGTCGTCAGCCGCCTGACCCAGTTCCTCGTGGTGCCGTCCGTCGAGCTCGACGTTCAGCCGATGTTCTGGCCAGACGAGGTCAGGCTCGTCACGTGAGAGCCCGAGTGCGCCGCGCACATTCACGAGTGGCTCGGGTACCCCCAGCTCGAGCAACCTGTTGAGCACCTCGTCCTCGAGCGGACCGCGCGTACCTGCGCTCCCGCTACGTACCAGAGCGATCGCTCCTCGGATCGTTGCACTGCCCGGGACCCGCATGAGTGCCGGAAGCGCCACCTCGAGCTCCTCGACACAACCAACGCGGTGGTAGGTGGATTCGACGATGACGCTCGCGAGCTGCCACTTCGTGAGGAATCGAGAGAGACAAACGCACATGTCGACGAAGCCGCTGACCGCAAGCTGACCAACGATTCGTGGCGAGTTCGCCTGCCATCCCGGCCTTGGATGATGCACCACGAATGGTGGCGGCGCGTCACGTAAGGATCGCCCCGGAACGGTCACATGGATGGAGTCGTCGCCGCGGTCCCAGACGCCTTGAAGTGCCGCTGATGTCTGACCGTCGAGCACTGCGCCGTGGCCGCCCGCGAGCAGGGCAGCCATGCACTGCATCTGGACTGTCGGCGTGCGACACAGCGGACCGACGCCATAGGTCCCGGGGAGGATCGGCGCCATCCAACCTTCGCGCACCCTCCGAGCGACGCTGTCACGCGTCACGCCCGCATCTCGAAGCGCGGCGATGTGCACGACCGAGCAGGTACGCGAGGCGAGCTCGCTGATCACTCCATCAAGACTTCGACCCCGTGGCATGCAGGAAGCCTCGACGATCTGGCGTGACGGAACACGCGCTGAGTGTGTCGAACCCGTGTCGATCCGCACTGAACACTCGGGCAGGAAGCCCCAACTGGTCACTCGACGCCACCAAGTCAGGATGAGCCTGACGAATCGGCATCAAGTCGCCTCAGTACCGGCACTTGAATCCCGCTCGTCAGGATGGGCCTGGCGATCGGGCATCAAGTCACCGGCGAAGCCAGCCGGGCGTGCCGCCCGAGCGCGCGCGACGCGATGCGCGCTGGCAACCCTCAGGCGCGGCTGCGGTACTCGATGTTGAGGGGACAGCCCTCGAAGCCGAAACGCTCGCGGAGCTGGTTCTCGAGGTAGTAGCCGTAGGAGCGCGTCATGAGGCCCTTGTCATTGACATAGACGCGGAACTTCGGCGGGCCGGCCTGGATCTGGGTGCCGTAGAGCAGGTTGAGGCGGCGGCGCGTCTTCTTGTCGAGCGGCGGCGGCGTGCGCTCCTTGAGCTCCTTGAGCACGCGGTTGAACTCGCCGGTGCCGACGCGCTTGGTGGCGCGGTCGTGCAGCTCGATGGCCTTGCGCAGCAGCTTGTGGATGTTGCGGTTCTCGATGCCGGACGTCGTCACGACCTCGGGCCGCTGGCGCAGCTTCTGCGTGATCGTTGCGGTCACGTCGAGCAGGTCGACGTCGTTGATGTCCCACTTGGCGAGCGCCACGATCGTCGCGCAGTCGCGCTCACGCATCGCATCCGCGACGGCCAGGTCGTTCTCGCGAACGCCCATCGATGCGTCGACCAGCAGGATCGCCACGTCGGCGCGGTCGGCGGCCTGGAGCGCGCGGACCTCGCTGTAGTAGTCGAGCGGATCCTGGCCCGAGCGGCGACGACGCAGCCCAGCCGTGTCCACCAGGATGACCTCGCGGCCCTCGAACTCGAAGCGCGTGTCGACGCTGTCGCGCGTCGTGCCCGGCATGTCGGCCACGATGTGGCGGTCCGCCCCGCCGAGGATGGCGTTCGCCAGCGTCGACTTGCCGACGTTCGGCCGACCCACCAGCGCGATGCGCACGGCCTCGTCGTCGTCGCGCGAGAACGTCGTGCCGATCTCCGTGAGGTCCTCGATGATCACGTCGAGCAGGTCGCCCGTGTTGTTGCCGTGATGCGCGCTCACCGGGATCGGCATGCCGAGCCCCAGCTCGAAGAACTCCGCCGCCTCGTTCTCGTGGCGGACGTTGTCGACCTTGTTGGCGACGATGCGAGTCTTTACCTTGCTCTTGCGGAGGATCTCCGCGAGCTCGTGGTCTGCGGCGCTGACGCCTTCCTGGCCATCGACGACCAGCAGCACGACGTCACACTCGGCGATCGCGTGCTCGACCTGACCAACGATCTCGCGCGCCATGTGCGAGCGGTCGCTCTCATCCACGCCACCCGTGTCGATGAGCAGGAAGCGCGAGCCGTTCCAGTCGCACTCGATCTCCTTGCGGTCGCGCGTCACGCCGGGCGTCTCGTGGACGATGGCGATTCGCGTACCCGAGAGCCGGTTCACGAGCGTGGACTTGCCCACGTTCGGATACCCGACCACGGCGACGCGGCCGATGAACTGCACCTGCGAATCGGCCTCGAGCTCGGCCTGCTCGGCGAGCTCGGCGGCGATCCACTCGGCGTCCTCGGCGTCGAGGCCCTGGAGCCCCTCCGGGATCGATCCGTCCCAGCTACCCGTCGAGTCGGCCTCGTCGCCGTCCTCGTCCTCGAGCGCAATACCGCCCTGGTCGAGGTCGTCCTCGTCGTCCTCGTCGTCGGCGTACGCCTCGGGGTCGAAGTTGACGTACTCGACCTCGGTCTCGTCGCCCGCTTCCGCGTCAGCTTCGTCGCGCTCACGCTCGAAGGCGCCCTTGTCGAGCGGCGCGTCGAGCTGGTCGACGAAATCGGTGTCCTGGGGGCGAGATGCGGGAGGGAAGTCAGTCATGGGAATCAGCGCGCCATTGTCGCAGGTCGCGGACGATCCGCGCGGCGGCGGGGCTCACTACCCGAGGCGCGACGCCGCAGCGAACAGCGCGGCCCGCGCCTCGTCGAGCGACGCGAGGGCACCCAGCGGGACCCGACCTGCGTCCAGGTCCGCGTCGGCGAGCGGGCGGACCAACTGCTCGTACTGCGTGAGGGCGCGCACGGCATCACCGGCATGTCCGATGGCCGTCGCCGCGAGCTGACGCTGGTAGAACGGCGTCGACGGCACGAGCGTCGAGCGCAGCAGCCGCACGCCCGCAAGTGCGTGATACACGGCGTTCTGGCTGTCTCGGACGGTCGGGGCTGCTCCCGACCCGCGGACGCCGACAGCGTCGAGCGCGAGGTCGAACCGGGCGTCCGCCGCGTTGAACAGCTTGGACGGCTGCACCACGTCGGCCACCGACTGGAGGTCGGATGGTGCCATGGCGATCGATGACGGTGCGAGCTGCACGGGGTTCCCTCCGAGGACGAGACATCCTCGCGCAGGGCCTCAGGGCAGCGAACCACCGCTCGAGCCCGCTGGCCAAGATCGGCCAGCACGCCGGCCGCTTCGTCCCATCGGATCCGTCAGCGGGGCATGCCCGAGCGGCCGCCCATCTGCATCCGACGGCCCTCGCCCTTGGCCTGGTAGCGCACGCCGCCGAACGTGATGTCGAACGAATCCGCATGCTCGGACTGGGATACCTTGCGTGCGTGGCTGCGGAGCATCTGGTGCCCGATCCACCGCGTGAAACGGTTCTTCTCGAGCTTGCGGACGCCCTGGATCAGCTTGCGCTGCATGTCGAGCGAGACCTGGGCCTGCTCCGCAGTCATGCCGCCCGCGACCAGCTCGGCACGCTGCCGGGCCTCGAGCTCGGGCGTCCAGTCCGGCGTCTCCGCAGCCTGGCTCGCGTGGGCATAGCCGTCGACGTGCCGGTCCGCGTGCCGCTGCTCGAAGCTGCTGACTGTCCCGCCGTCGGCGAGGTCCTGCACGCGCCCGGCCGGCACCGATGCTGCCTGCGCCTGCGCCTGCGCGTCTGGCACCACGGCGAGGCGCGGCGCCTGCTGCACGGGCGCTACCGGATGGACGTGCGCGGTCCACTGCACGCCGTCCCACCACCGCAGCTGGGCTGGGTCGGACGGATCGGGAAACCAACTGGCGGCGGGTGCTGCGTTCGACATGCAGCCACCATCGGCACGAGCAGGGAAATCCCAAGCACTCGACGCGCGCGCTCCGCCCTAGAAGGAGCGGTCCATCCGCAGCGCGTCCCACAGCTCCTGGACGTCGTTCCAGACTTCCGTGGTCGCGTGGCGGATGTTGTCCGGCGTCGCGCGCATGCCCTCGAAGGTGTGGGGTCGACCGAAGGCGACCGTGACACGGAACAGGCTCTCGCTCCAGCGGTTGCCGTAGATCGCCACGGGAACGATCGGCACCCCGGTGACGAGCGCCAGGCGTGCGGCGCCCTGGCGCGGACGAGCGAGGCGACCTTCGTAGACGCGCGTGCCCTCGGGGAACACGCCGAGCGAATCGCCGCGCCGCAGCACTTCTTCACCGATGTGGAGCGCCACGCGGTCACCCGCACCGCGGCGCACGGGGAAGAACCCGATCGCGTCGGCCATGTTCTTCACGTAGCGGTTGTTCGCCAGCTCGGCCTTGCCCATGTACCGGATCACCCGGTTGAGCGGCGAGATGAGGAACGCCGGATCCCACATCGATGCGTGGTTGGCGATGAACAGGCAGTTGCGATCGGGGACCCGCTCGACACCCACGGCCTCGAGCCGGAAGCCCTTCTTCCAGACCGGGTTGGTGCGCTTGAGCACGCGGTCGAAGTTCGCCAGGCCCGCCTCGTTGTCGATCCACTCCCGCGCGGTCCGCCCCTGCGTCATCTCGCCGTCGAGCAGCTCGCGTCGACGGGCGAGCCACTGCCCGATCACGTAGTCGACGCCGTCCTGGATGCCGACGTCGGTCGTGTCGAGCACGATCGCGTCGTCCGCCGCGCCGCTCTGCTTGGCATCGCGCGCATCACGCGCCGCCAGCTCCGCCTGCACGTCCTCGCTTCGCGTCGTGCCCAGCTCGTCCTGCTGGCCGCCGCGGCGTCGCGCGCGCTCGGCGATGTCTGCCGTGATGAAGATCTTGAGGTCGGCGTCGGGACGCACCACGGTGCCGCAGTCGCGTCCGTCGAGCACGCTGTCCCGGTCGAGCGAGAGCTGACGCTGTCGAGCGATCAGCACGTCGCGGACCCCGTCGTGGGAGGCGACCTTGGATGCCGCGTCGTCGATGCGCGGCTCGCGGATCGCGTCCGTGACGTCCACGCCCGCGATGCGCACGGTCCAACGACCGTCCTCGTACCCGAGCACGGTCGGCTGCGCGATCGCCAGGCCGCGCAGACGCGCGCCGTCGTCGAGCGGGATGCCGCGATCGAGCGCGAGCCATCCGAGCGCGCGGTACGTGGCACCGGTCTCGACGTAGTTGAATCCGAGCGTCTCGGCGACGAGGCGGGCGATCGTGCTCTTGCCGCTCCCGGCCGGCCCATCCACCGTGATCGTCAGCGCGCGCGTCCACCGCTCGCCCTGGACGAGCTCGGCACGCGACACGGGTCGCGCCACGTCGACGATGGGCACGTCGACCTTGCTGGGTCGTGAGGTCCGAGGCATCGGCACATGTTACCCCTCCGGCGACGCCGATTGACGAAAAGGGCCATGTCCCGCACGCTGGATGCACGAAGGTGTGGCCTCCGAACGGGACGTTCGTCGCCACGTGCCTGGACGAACAGGGACTCTTGCATGTGTAACGGGATCAGCAGCGCGACCACTTCGGCGATGCCTGCATCGTCGACGACCGCAGGCGGCTCCACGGCTGCCAGCTCCCTCGTCGCCGGCGCATCCGGCGGCGGAGCGACCGCCGCACCCGCCACCGACCTCGCGACCGCGCTGGCCCAGGCCCAGCAGGCGATCGCCGCGCTCACGGCAGCGATTCCCGGCCTGACAGGAGGCGGCGCGCTCGGCGCTCCCGCAGCCGCGGCACAGCCGGCAGCGCCCGACGCCACCACTGGCGGCGGCGCCCCGGGACAGACCCCGGGACAGACCCCGGCCCAGACGCCGACCCAGCACGATCACGCGGCAGGCGGCGGCACCACCGCAGCAGGTCACGCCCACGGCAAGGGTCATGCCGGCATGAAGATGGTCGAGCGCACCAAGCCCGAGGACCGCGCCAAGGCCCAGAAGTACCTCGCGGCCAACGCCGAGTTCTTCAAGGACTTCAAGCGCAGCGACCTGACCTTCAAGGCCGGAAAGAACACGCACGGCAAGCTCTCCGACGCCCAGCGCGCAGCCTTCGAGAAGAAGTACCCGGGGCTCGAGGCCCCGACGGCGGTCGTCTTCCCGAAGAAGGGCGGCAACGCGCCCATCGGCGTGGTCTACAACAAGGGGACGGAGAAGAACTTCGACCTCGGCATGGGCTCGATGCACGTGCACGCCGGCGGCAAGAACGCCATGCAGCACGTGTGGTTCACGACCAACGACCTCGACTTCGCATTCAGCGACCAGGAGGGCGGCGGCGCCAAGAAGGCGCAGCAGCTCATCGCGGGCGGCGGAGCACCAGCCAAGAAGTAACGCCGAACACACGCTGGCACGCCGGCCAGCGATTGACGGATCCTCGGATCGGTCGCACACTCGAACCAAGGCGCGTCGGGGCGCGCCAATTCCACGCCAGGGGAATCGCCATGTGCGCCATCGCACCCGCGAGCCAGCAGTTGCCCGCTGCGCCGCTCGCCACAGCATCGCCCGCTCCAGCGAGCACGTCCGCTGGCGGGCCCGCGCCTGCCGAAGCGCCGACGCTCGCCGCAGCCATCCAGGCGCTCACCGGCGCGCTGACCACGCTCCAGTCGATCCTTGCCGGCATGATCGGCGGCGCGGCGCCTGCTGCAGCCGCGACGGCGGGCGCCGCACTGCCGGTCGCAGGTGGTGGCGCGATGGGCGCGCCGACCGCAGCACCCGCGGGCGCCGCGGCACCCGACGCCGGTGACCACGACCACGACGCCGCCCACGGGGCGCATGCCGGGATGGCGAACCACCACGGCATGGCGGTCCACGAGCGCACCGCACCGGTGAACGAAGCGATCGCGCGTCGCAACCTCGCGGCCGTCGTCCAGTCCTTCTCCAAGCACGGCCGCGCCGGCCTCGACTTCAAGAACAACAGGACCCACGGCTACCTGTCCAAGGCCGAGCAGGACCGCTTCCGTGCCCAGAATCCCGGCCTGCCGGTGCCGCAGTCGCTCGTCTTCGAGCCCAACTCGAACGTGCCGATCGGCGTCGTCTACCGCTCCACCATCGGCAAGTTCGACCTCGGCATGGGATCGAGCCATCAGCACAAGGGCGCGAACAACGAGATGCAGCACCTGTGGTTCACGCCGAACCACCTCGACTTCGCCTTCTCCGACGTGGAGAACGGGCTCACCGGCTCCACCGCTGCAGCGATGCGAAAGCTCGGCTACCGCACCCGCTGACGATCAGCGCGTGCCGACCAGCTCCGGCTCGGGGTCCGTCTCCACGCCACTCGACGCCGCGGTCGCATCCGGCAGCACGCCGCGCGGGGGCGCCACCGGCAGCAGCAGCGCCTTGCGCGCCCACTCCGGGAACCACCAGTTCGCCCGACCGAGCAGCTTGACCGTCGCGGGAACGAGCATCACGCGAATGATCGTCGCGTCGATCACGATGCCGGCCGCCAGGCCGATCGCGAACTGCTTGATGTCAGGCCCGGGGCCGGTCGACAGCACCACGAACGTGAACATGAGGATCGCCGCGCCGGCCGTCACGAGCTTCGCCGTTCGTGTCAGTCCGATGACCACGGCCTCGGGCGTGTCGTGCCCGGCGTCGTAGGCCTCGCGGATGCGGGTCAGCATGAACACCTCGTAGTCCATCGAGATGCCGAACAGGAAGGCGAATATCATGAGCGGGATCCACGCGATGATCGCCCCCGACGCCGCGTAGCCCCAGATCGCGTCGCTGCCGTGGCCCTGCTGGAACACGAACGTGATCACGCCGTAGGCGGCACCGAGTGACACCAGGTTGAGCACGACCGCCTTGAGCGGCAGCACGATCGAGCGAAGCGCGCGAGCGAGCAGCAGGAAGGTCAGTCCGATCACGAACGCCATCATGAGCGGGAAGTTGTCGTAGACCGCGTGCACGAAGTCGCGGTCCTCGGCCGGCGCACCGGCCACGGTCACCCGCGTGTCACCCGACAGGTCCAGCTCGCGCATCTCGCCGCGCAGGCCGTCGATGACGTCCGTGGTCGAATCCACCGCGGCATCGTCGCGCTGCTGCACCTGCACGATGCGCATGCCCTTGGCGATCCACGCCTCCGGCGCGACCACGCCGACCACGTCGTCGACACCCTCCGCAGCGGCGACGACCTTCGCCACGTCGGCGTCTGACGCGCCCTTCTCGAGGATGATCTCGATCGGCTCGAACGTGCCCTGCCCGAAGCCAGCCCGCTCGAGCTGTCGTCGTCCGCTCTCGGCGGAGCCACTCGCCGGCTCATTCGCAAGCGGTGCGTTCGCCGGGTTGATGTCGATGGCCGGCGAGATGATGATGCCGACGAGGATCGCGCCGACCAGGAAGACCGGCCACGGGCGTCGCACCACGAGGCGCGCCCATGCGGGCCAGAAGCGACCGCCGTGATGGTCGTCGAGGTTGGCGAGGCGCCACAGGATCGGGATGCGCCAGCGGTTGATGCCCGTGCCCATGAGCGAGAGCACCGCCGGCAGCAGCGTGACCGTCGCGAGTACCGAGACCACCGGGATGAGCAGGCCGCCGAGGCCGATCGCCCGGATGAACGGCACGGGGAGCAGGATCATGCTGACGAGGCCGATACCGACCGTCGAGCCGGACACGATCACGGAGTGACCCGCATGCGTCATCGTCTCGATGAGCGCGTCGTGTGGCGCCTTGCCCTGTCCGAGTTCCTCGCGGTACCTGAAGATCACGAGCAGCGCGTAGTCGATCGCGATGCCCAGGCCCACGAGGCCGATCAGGAACTGCACGATGATCGACACGTCGGTCAGGTACGTGAGGCCCCACACCGCGAGGTACGTCACCATGATCGACACGGCCGCGATCATGAGCGGCATGAGCACGGCGGGCACGGTGCCGAACACGAGCAGCAGCACCACGAGCGCACCTACGCCGCCGATCAGCACCTCCTGGAGGATGGTCGGTCCGGTCTCGCCGCCCTGGGACAGGTAGATCGGGCTGTAGCCGGTCAGGTGGGACTCGACGCCCTCGGGCGTGGTCTCGGCGAGGATCTTCTCGATGATCGGCAGGTTGGCGTCCCCGCCGAACGTCGGCAGCCCCGGGCCGTAGAGCGTCGCGTACGTGGTCGCGCCGTCCTTGGAGACGAAGTAGTCGGCTCCCGTATCGAAGAACGACGTGGAGCGCGAGCCCTTGAGCTGCGTCGTGATCGCCTCGATCGACTCCTGCACCCCGGCGTTGCCTCGGATGTCGCCCTCCTCGGCGTGGTACACGAGCTGCACGGGATAGTTGCGTCCGTTGCCGAACGCTTCGAACGCGCGCTGGTTCGCCTCGTACGCAGGCTGCCCCGGGATCGAGAACTCCTGGGAGAAACGGTCCGCGACCTGACCGGCTGCGAAGCCGCCCACGAGCGCGAGGAAGATCCAGACGGAGATGACGGCGCGGCGGTGTGCGATGACGAAACGAGCGAGGGCTTCCATGCAGGCAAGCCTACCGAAACCGTCGCGTAGGACGACTATCGAACTGCAATCTCGTCGAGGAGTTCGAACCACCCCGGGAACGACACGTCGACGCACTCGGCGTTCTCGATCGTCACGCCGCGGCGCGAGACCAGGCCGATCACGCCGCCCAGCATCGCCAGCCGGTGGTCGCCTGCAGCGTCCATCGTGCCGCCGTCGGGGCGTACGCTCGAGCCGCGGATGATGAACCCGTCCTTGAGCGGCTGGCACGACACGCCCACGTGGCGCAGCGCGAGGGCCAGGTCCTCGATGCGGTCGCTCTCCTTGGCCCGCAGCTCCTGCGCCCCGCGCACGACGAACTCGCCACGGCGGAAGTGCGCGATGAGCGCCAGCATCGGCAGCTCGTCGATCATCCGCACGACATCTTCGGTCTCGAGGAAGGTGCGCCCGAGCGTCGCGTGGTGGATCTCGTAGTCGGCGATCGGCTCGCCCGCCTGCTCGCTCCGCCCGCTCACGGCGATCCGGGCGCCCATCTGCTCGAGCGTGTCGACGAAGCCGCTGCGGCCGGGAGAATCGATGACCCCCGGCAGGCGCAGCAGCGACCCGTGCAGCACCGTCGCCGCGGCAATCAGGCCGGCGGCGGCCGAAGGATCCCCGGGCACGTGCGTGTCGGGCAGCTCGAGCGACGTCGTCGGCTCGACCGTGACCGTGCGCCCGCTGCGCGACACGCGCACCCCGGCACGCCGGAGCATGCGCTCGGTGTGGTCTCGCAACACCGCCGGCTCGTTGACCTTGGTCGGTGCTTCCGCGCCGAGCCCGCCCAGCAGCAGCGCGGACTGCACCTGCGCACTCGGCACCTCGAGGTCGACGGTGCCGCCGTGGAGCGGCCCGCCGCTCGTGATGCGGATCGGCATGAGCCCACCGGCCGCGAGCTCGATGCGTGCGCCCAGCTCGTTGAGCGGGTCGGCCACGCGCGCCATCGGGCGGCGCGACAGCGATTCGTCACCGATCAGCTCGAAGGTGCGCCCGGCCGGAAGCCCGGCGAGCAGCCCCGTCAGCAGCCGCGCGAGCGTGCCGGCGTTGCCGCAGTCGATCGGTCCGCCATCGGCGGGCGGCATGATGTTGGCCAGGCCGACGCCGCGCACCGCGACGGTCGTGGGATCGTCGGCGTCACGCTCGACCTTGGCGCCCAGGCGCTCCACCGCGGCGAGCGTCGACATGACGTCGTCGCCGTGGGCGAGGTTGGTGATGCGCACGCGCCGGGTCGAGGCCAGGGCGAGCAGCAGCGCGCGGTGCGACACGCTCTTGTCGCCGGGAAGGTGGACTTCGCCGCGGACGGAGTTGGCAGGCTGGACGGTGACGGTGCTCATCGGACCGTTGAGTGTACCGACGTCACAGGTAGTTCGCGACGAGGCGCTTCGCGGCGCCCTCGTCCCCCTGCACCCTGCGGATGCCGGTGACGAGCTGGCCGCGTCGCGCGGCGCTCAGTCCGTGCGCTTCGGCGATCGTAGCGGCGAGCCGGTGCGGCACGGTCTCGAGGCTGCCGCCCTGCAGGATCGCGCTCGCCTCGTCGAAGTCCTGCGCGCTCGACGGATCGATGCCTCCGGCGCGCATGAGCGTGCGGATCGAGCGCGCCCACTCGGGGTAGCCGGCATCCTTGGCGACGTAGACCTTGCGCTCGTAGGCCTTCGGGTAGGGCAGCCCGAGCGCCTTCGCGGTTGCGGTCGCGCGGCCCGGCCACGCAGCGAGCGTGTCGGCGCCGCCCTCCTCCAGCCACTGGAGCCCGTAGTAGGCGTCGTCATCCACGGTGGTGGGAGAGACGGCGTGCTCGAACTCGTGCTGGATCACGTAGGCGGCGAACATGCCGCGCTCCTTGGTCAGCTGCTTGGGGTGCAGCACGCGCGCCCGCAGCACGTTGGAGACGTCGGGGCCGAGCGTGATCCAGGTGGTTCGCGGGTCGTACCACGCGTAGGAGTGGCGGGAGAGCTCCTGCGCGTAGAACCGGAACAGGCTCGTGATGAACGAGCGGTCCGCCTTCGTGATCGTCCCGTCGACGCCGCTCTCCTCGATGATCCCGGCGAGCGCTGCGGCCTCGTAGCCGGCTCGATCGGTCGTGAGCGACATGCCGCGGATGAAGCCCTCGCGCTCGTCGAGCACCTCGAGCGATCCCCGCAGGACGCGCTCGAATCGCTCCCCGCCCGCGCCGTCGTAGAGCGCCACGGTCGGCGGCGTCTCGAGCGTGATCTTCCGCGCCGCGAGCACGCCGAACCCGTCCACGCCAAAGCGCACCTGGCGCGTGATCTCCGTGCCGAACGTGCCGGTGCGCCCGACCTTGATCGCGCGGATCCACGGGTCGAACAGCACGCGGCCACCGTAGTCGCCCTCGGCGCGGACGATGCGGCCCGGACGGACCGTGTCCTCGTCCGCGAGCTGGGATTCCTTGGCGCAGCCGCCGACCAGCACGCCCGTCGCGACGAGCATGGTGAGGACGAGCGCGGCGCGAGACGAGCGGAGCCGCATGTCAGTGCCCGACGGCCGCCACGACGACATCGGCTGGCTCGGTGCGCGGGACCGAGCGGCGACGGCCGAGGGCGCGCAGCAGCGGGTCGAGCGAGGTGACGAGCTCGGAGAACTCACCCAGGTCGAGCGCCTGCTCGCCGTCGGAGAGCGCGGTGGCCGGGGCGTCGTGCACCTCGACCATGATGCCGTCCGCGCCGACGGCTGCAGCGGCGCGCGCGAGGTCCGGCACCAGTCGCGCAGAGCCAGCTGCGTGCGAGGGGTCGACGATGATCGGCAGGTGCGTGCGCTCGCGCAGGACCGGCACGGCCGAGAGGTCGAGGGTGAACCGGGTGGCCGGCTCGAAGGTGCGGATGCCGCGCTCCACCAGCAGCACGTCTTCGTTGCCCTCGGCCAGCAGGTAGTCGGCGGCGTCGAGCAGCTCCTGGATCGTGGCGCCGAATCCGCGCTTGAGCAGGATCGGCCGGCCGGTGCGGGCGAGCTCGCGCAGCAGCACCGCGTTGGTCATGTTGCGCGCGCCGACCTGGAGCACGTCGACGACCTCGGCGGCGCGCTCTGCGTCGCGGGGGTCGAGGACCTCGGTGACGATCGGCAGTCCGGTGGCGACCCGGGCCGCGGCGAGCATCTCGAGCCCGCTGACGCCGATCCCCTGGAAGGAGTGCGGTGAGGTGCGCGGCTTCCATGCGCCGCCGCGGAGCATGCCTGCCCCGGCGCCCGCGACGCCAGCGGCGATTCGCTGGAGCCCGTCGACGGTCTCGACCGAGCAGGGGCCGGCGATGATCAGGAAGTCGTCCCCGCCGACGCCGACGGCACCAGTCTCGAGGACGACGCGACGTCGATCTGCCGGGCGATGGGCGAGCTGCTTCACGTCGTCCATCCTAGTGGGTGACCGACGCAGCCGTGCGCGATACGGCGTGCAGGAAACCCCTTGCCAGATTCACGAATCCGGTGCACGTTGGACGGGACGCAAGTTGTGCCACGGGCGCGACACCCCCCAGATGCGTCACCCCACGCCATGAGCCAGCACTCCTCCAGCCGACATCCTTCCAGCACGCCAGCGCCGCACCGCGACGCTGCGCTGCCCACGCTCGACCTGCCGCCCGTCCCGTTCGGACGAGGCGCCGAGGCCGTGCCGTCACACGCCGCGAGCGTGCCGCCGGTCTACAGCCCGGCCGCTGCGCAGGCCGCGGAGACCCTGCCGTCCGGCACGTCGATCGCCGAGTTGCTGGACGCACTGCAGCTCGAATCGCCGCTGCAGGTCCACGCTGCCCCGAGCCATGGCGCCCCGCGTCCGCACGAAGCCTTCTCCACGAGCGTCGCCGAGCGGCGTGACCGTACCGAGCGCCGCAGCGCGCCCCGCGAGACTCCCGACCGCCGCTTCGCCAGCAGCCATCTCGCGATGCCTGCCGGCCCGGTCGATCCCCGCCCTGCGACCTCGCCCGTCCAGCCCCCGGCCCGCCCGATGCCGCTCGACACGCGCATGCCCGAGCTGCCGACGATGCCGCCCGCCCTGGAACCTGCCCGGCCCTACGAGCTGCCGTCGCGCGGCCTGCAGGCGTCGACCGTCGCTTCGACGCGGCCCAACATCGCCTCGAGCGCACTGCCCTTCCCGGGCGTGGCCCCGGCCGCCGGCGATGTGCCGCCGATGCCGTTCGCCGCTCCGATCGCTGCGCCTGCCACTGCGGCCGCCGCTCCGGCAGCTCCCGTCCTCGACGATCCGGCGCCGCCGACCGCAGCGCCCGCTCCGCCCGTCGCGCCGAGCAACACGCACGGCCAGCACGTGCCGATCGAATCGATCTACGGCGGCGAGCAGCAGGTCCCGATGGGTCGCCTCGAGCCGTGGGCCGGACATCGCGTCGATACCGGCGTGCGCGTCCTCGAGACTGGTCCCGCCGGCCCCGCCGCGGCACCCGGCTACGGCCTGGATCCCGTCGTCGCAGCAGTCGCCGCCGCACCCAACGCGTGGTTCGGTGGTTCGAGCGAGGTCGACGACGCCATGCTCGTGTGGAGCGCGCCGCCTGCGGTCGCTCCGCTCGCCACGCAGGTCGCCGGGCTCATCGCGCCCGCTGGCTCAGCCGCGCCCGGCGCCGCCCTTGCCACGATGCCCCTTGCTCCCGCCACTGCCGCCGGCGCTCCCGCGCCCTCGGCTTCCGGTCGCGGGCCGATCGGTGCGCTGCTTCGCGCGCTGGTGCTGCTTGGGCTTCCCGCCGGCGGGGGCATCGGCATCGCGATCGCGGTCAACCACTACCTGCTCTGAGGACGTCGCGCCGGCCTTGGGCATGCCTGGCTTCATGACGGGCGTCTCGCCACGCGCCACGGCCTCTTCTGCTTCCGCGCGTGCGGCTGCACGCTTCTCGGCGCGCGAGCCGGGACGATCCTCGTTCGATCGTGGCGGCGCCAATCCCGCAGCCTTGCGCAGGCGGCGGATCTCCGCATCCTGCAGCGGCCGCGAGGCTCCGGGCGCGAGTGCGCTCAGCGTCAGCGGTCCGTAGGCGATGCGTGCCAGCTCGATCACCGGATGGCCGACGGCCTCGCACATCCGGCGCACCTGACGGTTGCGCCCCTCGTGGATCGTCAGCTCCAGGACGCTCTGCTTGGCGTCCGCGCCGACGACCTTCGCCTCGGCCGGCGCCGTCATGCCGTCCTCGAGCTCGACGCCTTCGGCCAGCTGGCGCGCGGTCTTCTGCGACATGCCGCCGCGCACGAGCACGCGGTAGGTCTTGGTCACGCCGAAGGACGGATGCATCAGCCGGTGCGCGAGCTCGCCGTCGTTGGTGAGCAGGAGCAGCCCGCTGGTGTCGACGTCGAGGCGACCGACCGGATACACGCGCACGTCATCCGGGACCAGGGTCGCGACCGTGGGGCGACCCTGCGGATCGTCGAGCGTCGTGACCACTCCTGGCGGCTTGTTGAGCATGAAGAAGCGCGGCGCCTGCGGGCCGACCTCGACGCCGCCGACACGGACCTTGTCGCTCTCGACCACGCGCATGCCGAGGGTCGCGACCTTGCCGTTCACCGTCACGCGGCCCTGGGAGATCATCACCTCGGCATGGCGGCGCGACGCGACGCCCGCAACCGACAGGAACTTCTGGAGCTTCTCGCCCACGGGGGGCTTGTCACCGGGGAGCAGGAAGGGATCGCGCGGGGAGGTCATGCGGGAAGGGTACGCGACTTGCCGCCGCGACCACGCACTAGCCGGCGCCGCACGGCGATTCCCGCCCACCACGCACACGCGTGCAGGCACTTCGCGACCCGATTCCCGTTCCGTCCGCCAACCGGCGGACGATGTGCACAGTGAACGAGAAAGTGCCTGCACGCAGGCCGGGCACCCGCGAACCAGGCCAGCAGCCGCACACCCGGCGACGGCGCACCGCACCCGAAGCCCGATCGTCAGGATCAGCCTGACGAGTTGGCGTCGAGTGACAACCCGCGCCGCACTCGAAGCCCGATCGTCAGGCACAGCCTGACGGATCGGCGTTGAGTGATCTCACGGACGCCCGATTCCCGTTCCGTCCGCCAACCGGCGGACGATGTGCACAGTGAACGAGAAAGTGCCTGCACGCAGGCCGGGCGCTTGGCAGATGCGCCAGGGCCGAGACAATCCCGGCGGTGATTGCGCAATCTGTCGACTTCAACTCGACAGAATGCACATCCATCGGATTTCGGCGCAGGAGCAGCGCGTCAGTCGACGCGGGCTTCGGCCATCTTCTCGAGCTGGTCCTTCATGCGGGCGACCTCTTCCTCGCCCGGGCCGAAGCCGTCGAGCTCGGGGAGGGCGCCGAGGCTGGAGAGCCCGAACGCGCGCTCGAAGTGTGCAGTGGTGCGGAAGAGCACAGCGCCGGTGTCGCTGCGCCCGGCCTCCTCGATGAAGCCGCGCTCCATGAGGCCGGCCATGGCGGCATCGACGCTCACGCCGCGGATCTTGGCGAGATCGGGGCGGCTGACCGGCTGCAGGTAGGAGACGATCGCGAGCGTCTCGATCGCGCTCGGCGAGAGGCGGGTGTCACCCTGCGGGCGCGTGAGACGCGCGAGCTGCTCGCTGCAGCGGTCGCTCGCGCGGAAGGCCCAGCCACCGGCGACGCGCTCGAGCACGACGCCACGGGTGCCTTCGCTCCACGACTGCATCATGTCGATGAGGCACTCGTGGAGGTCGTCCTCGTCCTGCTCCGTGAGCTCGGCGAGCTGCGCGGTCTCGAGCGGCGTGGGCGAGACGAACAGCAACGCCTCGATCATGTGCTCCAGGGCGGGACCGACGGCGTCGCTCGACGAGGACGCCGAGAGCGGTCGCAGCTCAGCGACCGCGCCGACCGTCGCATCGTGGCGCGTGACCTCGTCCGACGCGTTGACTCCGGCCTCGGCATCGACGCGCGCCGTCCTCGGGCGCAGCGCGATGACGTTGGTCTCCGGCGCCTGATGCTGGGCTGCATCGCCGTCAACGACGACGGCGATGCCATCCCCGGTGCTCGGATCGATCGTGGTCGAGTCGTCACTCATGCTGTCTGGACCCCCATGTCCGCATTCGCCGCGCTCCCTGCGGCAGCCTCGTCGTCACCGGATGCGACCTCCCGGCGCGTCACGGTGATCGGACCAAATCGATCTTCCTGCGAGAGCTGGACCTCGCCGGCCTTGCACAGCTCGAGCGCCGCGACGAAGGCCACGGCCTGGTCCAGTCGCGTCAGGCCCTCGACCGCTTCGTCGAGCGAGAAGTGCCGACGCTGGCGCAGCTGCCCGAGCAGGCGCCCCGTCATCTCGTGCACCGACGCGTGGCGACCCACCAGGTGCCGCACGTCGACGTCGGGCTGTGCGAGCAGCACGGTCATCGCCCGCTGCAGCAGCGCGGGATCGAGCTGCGGACCGTCGTACATGCCGGTCTGGCGCTTCACCGGCCGCGACGCGATGCGCCAGTAGCGCTCGCGATTCGCGCGCTCGCCGAGCCAGGCGGCAGCTCCCTTGAAGGTGGTGTACTTGATGAGTCGCTCGAGCATGTCGCCCTGCGCCTCGAGGCTCGCCGGATCCTCGATCTCGAGGTCGGTCTCCTGGTCGAGCAGCTCCCGCGACTTGATCTCCATCAGGCCCGCGACGAGCAGCAGGAACTCGCCGGCCGTGTTGGGATCGATGCGCTCCTCGTGGGCGAGGCGATCGACGTAGCCGACCACGATCTCCGCGAGCGGGACGTCCTCCACCGGCAGCTCGCGCCGCAGCAGCACCGTGCACAGCAGGTCGAACGGACCGGCATAGGTATCGAGATCGAGTGCGAGGGCGGCGGGACGCATTGGCAGAAGTGTAGCGACCCGGTCGGACAGTGGGTCCGCTTCTACTACCGGTCGAGGGTTGGCTCCGCGCCGCCTCCCGCGGCCCACCACGTAGGGTCGCCCGGATGACTCGCAGCGCCAGCATCGGATCGGCCCCGCCGCCAACCCACCCGCCCCTGGCGCGCCTGCCCGGACTGCCGGGCCTGCCCGGCGCTCCATCCCTCTCGATCGACCAGCTGCTCGACCTCGGGCGCAGCAACGCCGCAGGCATCTGGCCGCTCGGACGCGAGCTGTCGCGCGGCCGCAACCACCACCTCACCAACCGAGCCAGCGAGCTGCGGGACGCCCTCGCCGGCACCTGCGACTGGTACGAGGTCGACGTGCGCCGCATCCGTGGCGAGCTCGTCGCCTCCCACGACCCGACCCCCGCGCTCGACGCACTGCGCATGCGCGACTGGATCCGCATCGTCGCCGCCGCTCGCCGCGGGATCAAGCTCGATTTCAAGGAGCGTGACGCGATCGCGCCGACCCTCGACCTGGTGCGCGCCGCCGGCGTGCCCGACGAGCGGCTCATCATCAACGTGCGCGTGCTCGACCCCCGCCGTGGCGGCCTCGATGCCGCACACCTGCGCCGTATCCGTGCACGCTTCCCGCGCGCGACCGTCAACCTGTCACTCGGCGACGGCAACCTCACCCCGGCACGCCTCCGCGCCGCCGTCGAGCTCGCACACACCGTCGGCGGACCCATCGCCTTCCCGCTCGAGCTCTCGCGCATCACGCGCGACGTGGTCGCCACCCTGCGCGCATCGGGCGGCAGCGTCGCCGCGTGGAACGACCCGCGTCGCTCCCCGGTCGACGACCGCTCTCGCACGCGCCGCGAGCTGCGCGCGCTCGGCGTCGACGGGATGCTCGACCTGCGATGACTCGCGGGCGGTGGTGCCCCTAGCCCTCGACCTCGAAGCGGGTCGGGTAGTCGCCGATCTGCGGCTTGATGAGCGGGTCGAGGCGATTCGCGTCGGCCTGAGTGGCGACCGGCAACAGGAAGTACTCCTCGTCAACCCCGTCGCCGTCCAGGTCGGAGCCGACCTCGGCCGCCTGGCTCGTGAGCCCGGGCAGCGCGTTGGCGAAGTACTGCTCGTCGCCCGAGAAGAACCCTTCGCGACCGATGTACCCGTCGGGCGTCCTGACCACGAGCTTCACGCCATCGACTGCCTGCTCGAGCACGGTGGCGGCGGTGTCGGCGAAGACGTGATCGCCCTCGAGCTTGTCCTCGGGCGCGTCGCCCGCCTGCGTCCACGGATCGCCCACGATGAGCTCCACCGTGTCGGCGCCGACGGGCTGCATGCGCTGCACGGCCGGATGGTCACCGGTGGTGAGGAAGCCGTTGCGCTGGATGAAGGCGAGGGCGGGTGATGGCGCGGAGATCTGCATGACACGGACTGTCACGCCTTGCTGCGCGTGAGTCACTCCGCCCGTCGAAGCACCGGCCCACGCGGCCGCGCCCTGTGGCCGCATTCCGCCATGACGCCAGAAGCGCCAATCAGCGTGCCACGCCGCGCGGGCTCGGCAGCAGCCCCACGTGCTCGACCACCCGCGCCAGCGTCGCACTCGCCACCTCGCGCGCACGCTCCGCGCCGCGCGCCAGCACGAGCTCCAGCTCACCCTTGTCCGTCATGAGCTCGAGGTAGCGCTCACGGATCGGCTCCAGGTGCGCCGCGACCGCCTCGCCGACCGCGACCTTGAACGTGCCGTAGCCGCTGTCACCGAACTCCGCGACGAGCTCGTCGATCGAGCGGCCCGAGACGATGTGCAGCAGCTCGAGCAGGTTCGACACGCCCGGCTTGGCGGCCTGGTCGAAGCGCACCTGCGTCTCCGAATCGGTCATCGCCGACTTGAACTTCTTCAGCACGGCGGTCGGCTCGTCGAGCATCCACACGGTGCCCTTCTCCGAGCCATTCGACGTCGACATCTTGCGCGTCGGATCCTGCAGGTCCATCACGCGACCGCCGACGTCGGCGATGAGCGGCTCGGGGACCCGCAGCAGCTCGGTCCCGTCGCCGTAGCGGTTGTTGAAGCGCTGGGCGAGGTTGCGCACGAGCTCCAGGTGCTGCTTCTGGTCCGCACCCACCGGCACGCTGTCCGCGTCGTAGGCGACGACGTCGGCTGCCTGCAGGACCGGGTACGTGTAGATCCCGACCGAGACGCTGTCACCCTTGCCGTCGCTCTTGTCCTTGAACTGCGTCATGCGGTTGAGCTCGCCCATGCGCGCCACGCACTGGAGGATCCACGCCAGCTGCGCGTGCTCCGACGCCACGTGGCTCTGCACGAACAGCGTGGAGCGATCGGGATCCACGCCCGACGCGAGCAGCATCGCCGCCGTCTTGAGCGTGCTCTCGCGCATCGTCTCGCGGTCCGGCAGCACCGTCAGCGCGTGTAGGTCGGCGACGAAGTAGAACGCCTCGCCCAGCTCCTGGTTGGCCACGTAGTGACGGATCGCGCCGATGTAGTTGCCCAGGTGCTTGTCACCGGTGGGCTGGATGCCGCTGAGGATTCGCATGTGGCGATGCTACCCCTCACGGGAGGAAGGCAGCGACCGGACCGCGCCAGTCGGCCCGAACGGCGATCGGCACGTATCCGAGCCGGGCGTTGATGTGGCGCATGGCTGCGTTGCTCGCCTCGTTCTCGGTCCGCAGCTCGCGAACCCCTGCAGCGCGCGCCCATGCGATCGTCTGCAGCTTGAGGGCGCCGGCCAGACCGCGTCCTCGCCATGCCGCGCGCACCGCCGTGTAGCCATGCCAGGCCACGTCGCCCGGCAGCTCCCACTGCTCGATGTCGGCGAAGCCAACGACGTCGTCTCGATCGGTGACGGCGAGGAAGCACGCCTCGTCCCGTGCCCACGGGGCCGTGCGCTCGCGCAGCCAGCTGTCGAACGACATCACGGCAACCGGCTCGTCGCCCGGCACGTCCGCCG
>JAOPYU010000188.1 GCA_025964455.1 Thermoleophilia bacterium
CGGTGGCGTCGATGCGCGCCGAGCCGTAGCACTTGAACTCGTGCATCGTCATCGTGCCGTCGGGGCTGGGGCGGCTCTCGGTGGACGAGTGCTCGCCGGAGTCGAGGCGGACGATCGCGCCGTGGTCGGTGCCGAGCTCCACGTCGTAGCGGGCGGCGACCGGCGCCAACGCCTGCTGGCCGTTGTCGGTCGTGACCTGCGCGGCGATCTGCGGGTGGAAGTCGCCCACCGGCACCTGGGCGCCCGGGTAGCTGAGCCCGCCCGGTGCGATCGCGCCCGTCCAGGTCACGTCGACGTACACCCAGTCGTTGAGCTGCAGGATGGGAATCGTGACGATGACCTTCGCGCCCTCGGTGCGGAACGGGAGCGACTGGCCGGGCGCAGCACTGATGCCGGGCTTGGCCGAGCAGACCTCGGCGCTCGCGAGCTCGAGGCGGCCGGGCCGGTCCTGGAGCGCGGCGGGCAGCAGCAGCGTCAGCTCGCGGCGCTCATCGGCGACGAGGTTGTGGATGAGCAGGCGACCTGCTCCTCCGACGAAGCCGGTCTCGTGCGAGAGGTTCATCCGGATGTTCCAGTCCGCACGCACCCCGTCGAGGCCGCCCGGGCTCGTTCCGCCACTCTGGGTGGGGAAGGAGATGGCTGTGGCTCCGGTTGCGGGGCCAGCGTTGAAGGCGGGCTGGATGTTCATGTGGGCCTCTGCACGGTCCGTGCGGCAGTGAATGCTAGCGGCTCACGCATGTGCGCGAGTCACGCCCTCGGATGCTGCTCCGACGATCATCGAAGCAATACCCGTGAGCCCAGAATCCATGCCACGCCGAACGCATGCGTTCGTCGCGCGACTCCAGCGTGCCGCACTTTGCGCGAATTGAGAAGACCCACATTGCAGGAAAAAGGCCAGCTCGCGGCCGGTTGGCTGCGAGCTGGCCCCGATCTCCTGCCGTCACGGCACCTGGATCGACGTCCTAGAAGTCGTCCTCACCGGGATTGCCGTTGTCGGTGGAGTTGCCGCCACCGCTCGGGGGCGTGCTGCCGCCACCGCTCGGGGGTCGGGTGCCGCCACCGCTCGGGGGCCGCGTACCACCGTCGTCGCCGGGGCTCGTGTTGCCGCCGCCGGAGTTGCCGCCACCGCTCGGCGGTCGCGTGCCGCCGTCGTCGCCGGGGCTCGTGCCGCCGTTGCCGCTGCCCGAGCTGCCGCCGTTGCCGTAATCGTCGCCCGGGCTCGTCCCGCCACCATAACCACCGTTGTCGGGGTACGTGTCGCGCGGGGAGTGGTAGCTCCCGCTGATGGTGTTGTCGATGATCGTGCGGCGCTGGATGTCCAGGCCGTACGCATCGTCGAACGCGCGCCGCTCGCCGCCACTAAGGGTGCCGTTGGCGTCCTTGTCGAACTTGGTCGCGAGTGACGTCAGCTCGGCGAGCGAAGCGATCGCATCGTTGCCGCGAGCGCCAGCGAACGCCTTCTGCATGCTGGAGGTGATCTCCTGGTGCTGGATGTTCTGCTGGTAGAAGACGTAGTCACCCACCCGGTACTCGTTGAAGCGCGGACCGTTGGTCGGGCGCGTCACCTCGAACTTGGTGACCTCGTCCTGGGTCCAGTTGTTGTCCTGGTTCTTGTCGAACCCCTTGAACTTGTCGAGCGTGGTGGACTGCGGGTCCTCCTCGCGTCCGCAGGCTGACAGCAGCAGTGCTGCTCCGCCGGCGAGACCGACACCAATAGCGACCTTGCCCCAAGTGGGAATGCTCACGTTCGTCCCTTTCGTCCCTTGTGCACGACTCGAAGCGTGATGCAGCTCGGTCGCTCGTCCCGTGACGCGGTGTCCAGCCGTGTCCTTGCCACCTCGTCGGCTGCCGTTCGAAATCTGTTGCACGACAACGGTCAGGTGGCGCCGTCGTGCAACGCCGCCCCGCTGCTCCCCGACGAACGGGCGGACGGTACTGACGGGACGACGGCGCAGCTGCGCCAGGGGACGGGGACACATGCACATCGGACTGAAGATCGGCGTGGGCGTTGGCGCAGCCACGATCGTGGGTGGCGGCATCGCCCTCGCGCTGCGAGCCGGACACGACGAGAACGAGAAGATCGCGGATCCGGCGGCGCCGGGCGCTGGCCCCGTTCGCGGCCTCGCGCCGGGCGGCGGCACGTCACCGGGCGACGAGCCGATCGATCCCGCCACCGACTACCCGCCGTTCGACGAGCGCTTCCCCGAGGGTGGTGGCACATCGCCTGGCGACGAGCCGCTGCGCATGCCGGTGCGCGGCACGATCGACCCTCCCGGGTTCTGGAACGAGGGAACGATCGACGGCGACCTCCGCGGCACGCGCCTGGATGCGCGCATCGATCCGCCGGGCTGGGGTTCGGCCGACGTGGAGCTGAGCGGACGCGTGGACTACGGTGGATTCTCGACCAAGGTCGATCCCTGGGGCTGGGGCAACGACACCGCCGTGAGCGGCACGCGCTCGGGCAACGGATTCCGCGGCACGGTCGACCGACCGGGCATCTGGAACGACGTCAACCACGTGATCGAGGAGACCGTGCGCGGCGCGCAGGTCACGCGGCACGGTCGGTTCGACGAGGCGCTCACGCCGGGCTTCAGCGAGGCTTCCTGGACGAGCACGCCCGTCGGTACGGGCGGCGGCGCTCGCATCCTGGAGTTCGACCCGCCCGGCTGGGGCAACACCACTCGCGTGACGCTCGAGGGCAACCTCCCGGCGGGTGTCGAGGCGACGGTCGCCGCGCACCTGTTCAACGAGTGGAAGCTCGAGCAGGAGCGCCTCGACGACTACCCGAACACGGGCAATGGCGGGACCTCTCCGGGCGACGACGGCTCCTACCCCGGCTCGGGCTACCCGGGTGACACGTCGCCCGGCGACGACGGCTCGGGCTACCCCGGCAACGGTGGCTACCCCGGTAGCGGTGGCGGCTACCCGGGCAGCGGCGGCTACCCGGATCCCAGCTACCCGGGCTCGGGCGGCTACCCGGGCACGAGCAGCGGCGACGGCTACTGAGGCGAGGGCGAGCGTCGCGAGGTGTCCGTGATTCCTTGATCCCTGTGCACAAAATCGTGCGCGCGACGGGCGAACGTCGGCACGTGCTCGTGATTCGTTGACGCCAGCAGAAGAAATCGTGCGCTCGGCGGGTGAGAGACGCCGGGAATTGACATGAGGGGCGTG
>JAOPYU010000199.1 GCA_025964455.1 Thermoleophilia bacterium
TCCAAGGTGGGCTTCCTCAACGTCAAGGGCGAGGCGAACGTGCTCCGGATGGACCCCAACGCCGCCTCCTTCCACGTGAAGGCTGGTGCGTTCGGCGTGAAGGTCGACGTGCAGGTCGACATCGTGCAGGTCGACGCGACCACCGTGCGCATCAGCTCGACCGGCACCGGGGTGCCGAACATGTCGGAGCTCGGTCGCGTCGTCGAGAGCCGCCCCGACTACGCCGTCTTCGAGCAGGTGAGCGATCCGTCCAAGCGCACGATGATCGTGCACGACGGCGCCGGCCACGTGACCATCGACACGGTGGTGCCGACCTTCGGCGACGCGCACCTCGTGCTCGAGCGGCGCTGACCCTGCCGGCGGCGCTCCGCGCGTCGCCACGGCGTCAACCCTCCAGGGCCCGACGCAGCTCCTCGAGCTTGGCGCGGGTCGCCTCGTCCATGTCGTCGGCGAGGGTGGAATCGTGCTTGCTCGACCCGAGCGCATCACGAGGCGCCTTGGGATCGCTCGGCGCTGGTCGCGTCGAGTCGCGATTGCGTGCTGCGTTCGGATCGTTCGCGCCGCCGCGACCGCCACCACGACCGTCGCGCTTGCCGCTCGGCTTGTCCGCACCGCCGCGTGTGCCGGAGGCCGACTCTTCGGACTTGGAGGGGTCGCGATAGCGCTTGCCGCAGCCGAGCTTCTCCGGGCGGAGGTCATCCGACGTGGTCAGCCCGATCGGCGAGATCGTGGTGAGGCGCACGAGCGCCGCGGCGTGGCGCTCGAGCTCGTCCGCGGTGTGCCGTGCGTTGAGCAGGTCGTCGCCCGAGAGCGACGACTCACGCGCTCGCAGGGCCGACGCCACGATGCCGTGCGCGTCGGCGATCGCCTGCGCCTTGGCACGTCCAAGCCGACGTCGCTCGAGCGGCGTGGCGGGATCGGCGAGCCACTCCCAGGCCCGGACGTAGTCGCGACGGGCTGCGGGCAGCAGGAGCTGCATGAGCGCCCGCGGATCCGCGGTCATGGGATCGGGGGGCGTGCCCGACCCGTCGGTGGCATCGGCTGCGGGGGCTGCGTCCTTGGGGTCCATGGCGCCATGCTACTGACCACGCTCCTGCGGCGCCGCCCCGGCCGGTGGACTACAGTACCGGCATGAGTTCGGGCGGAAACGAGCAGGGCGCCGACGCCGCGACGCTGGTGCAGGGACGCCCCGGCGACGAGGCAGCGGCGGCTGCGCATGCCCGAGACGAAGCAGCGATCGACGAGGCCCTCGGCGGTACGGTCGAGCCAGCCGCCGAGCCCGCCCGTGACGATGCACCGCGAACGCGCGACCTGCTCGCCGAGATCGCCGACCGCCTGCACGACACGCCAGTGCGGCCCGAGCTGGAGCGGCGCGAGCGCAGTTTCGTCCGGTGGCTGCTCGTGACGCTCGTGCTGGCAATCGTCGCACTCTACGGCGTGCTGTGGTGGCTCGACCCGATCTCCGTCACCGGTCGCCAGACGCGGTTCTCCGTGGTCGAAAACGGCGGCGTGCGCCAGGCCAAGCTCGACCTGATGGAGGAGCTGCCCGAGGCGCCCGACGTGCTCGTGCTCGGCTCCTCGCGCTCGATGAAGCTCAACCCCGCCGAGATCGAGCGCGTGAGCGGCGGCGCGACCGCCTTCAACGGCGCCGTCTCAGGCGGAACCACGCAGGATATGTACCTGTACGCGCGCTACGCCGACGAGCTCTGGGGCGAGGAGGAGGGCGAGTTCCCACACCTCGTCATCGGCGTGGTCAGCGACGTGTTCCGCTACACGGGCACTGCCGCCCTCGACCCGCGCCTGAAGCGGTTCATGCCCAAGGGCGCGACCCAGGAGCGCGACCAGCTTGAGGTCGCCAAGCAGCTGCTGCAGCTCACGACCGTCAAGGCGGCGGTGCGCGCGGTGCGCCGCGTGGTCCCGCGCGACGGCGCCGGATCGCTGCTCGAGCCCGAGAAGGGCGCGGGTCGCATCGACGCATCGCTCGCCACGACCGGCAAGCAGCGCGGCAACCAGCGCGAGAACCTCGACAAGCGCGGCATGCAGCTGTTCAATCCGGGCATGGAGGGCGACACGCGACCGCTCGACAAGCGCGTCGAGACCCAGATGCGGACCTTCGTGCAGCGCTCCTACGTCGCGGACGCACAGTTCACCGGCATCGATCCCCGCGGCCTCGACCTGCTCCGCCGCACCATCAAGCTCGCGAACTCGCATGGGGATGTCCCCACCATCTGGGTGACGCCCTACGCGCCCGAAGCAGAGCAGTACCTGCCGAAGGACCTCTACGAATCCCGCAACCGCACCTACCGCGCTGCGATCCGGGAGCTCCAGGGGAACTCGTCCCTGAAGTTCCGCTTCGCGGACTTCGAGGACATCTCGGCCTTCGGCGGTACGGCCACCGACTGGCACGACGGCATCCACATGACCGAGAAGAACACCGCGCGGGTGATCGCCCAGCTCGAACGCGACGGGCTGCTCACGCGCCCGCGCCCATGACCCACCGGATCCGGGTCGCGTTCGGGAGGCTGCGCTCGAGCGCCCGCCCGCTCCTGCAGGCGTCGATCGCGGCACCCGTCGCATGGCTCATCGCCACCGCCGTATTCGGGCACGACCAGCCGATCTTCGCGCCCATCAGCGCGCTTGTGGCGATCGGCGCGACCGTCGCCCAGCCGTGGCAGCGAGCCGCCGAGATCGTCGTCGGCGTCACGATCGGGGTCGGCGTCGCCGATGCCCTGACGCTGGTCACGGGGCAGGGCACGTGGCAGATCGGGCTGATGGTGCTGCTCGCGATGGCGACGTCGGTGCTGGTGGGCGGCGGCCCGCTCTTCGTAATCCAGGCCGGCACCGCCGCGGTGCTCGTGGCCTCACTGCCCTCGGCGGACGGGGCAGCGTCGCTGGATCGGGTCCTCGACACGCTGGCCGGCGGCGGCGCCGCGCTCGCGCTCACCATCGTCCTGCTCCCGGTCCGTCCCCTGCGCCTCGCGCACCGCGCGATCGGTCCGGTGGTGGAGGAGCTCGCCCGCACCTTCGAGGAGGTCGGGGCCGCCCTGCGACGGGTGGATCCCGAGCTCGCGGAAGGCGCGCTTTCGCGTGCCCGGCGCACGGGTGAGCACTGGGCCCGACTCGACGAGGCGATCGGCATCGGGCGCCAGGCCGCCCGCATCGCACCGGTGCGCCGGCACGAGGAGGAGGAGCTGCTCGACGTCGCGCAGTGCGTGGTCCAGCTCGACTACGCCATCCGCGATGCACGCGTGCTCGCCCGGGTGGCGTGGCGCCTCACCGAGACCGACGTGCCGACCGGCGCTCGCCTCGAGCTGGCGATGGTCGAGCTGGCCACCGCCGTGCGCGCGCTCGAAGGGCACATCGCGGGCGAGTACGACGCCACGCTGCTGGCACGAACGTGCGCGGCCCGTGCGACGCGCATCGCGTCGTCGGTCTCCGTCGGCGGCGACGAGCTGACCTTCACGCACTTCGTCGGTCAGGTGAGGTCCACGAGCGTCGACCTGCTGCGTGCGTCCGGGCTCGATCGCAACGACGCGATCAGCCGGATGCTCGACGCGGTTCGCGACGGCCGCGGCGAGCTGCACTGACCGGCGCGACGGACCTCGACCGTGCCCCGGTATTCACGGGGTGGATTCGTCGTGGGGTGCTCATGATTTCTTGGTCCCTGTGCAGGAAATCATGCGTTGGGCGCCACGGAGGGCCCGCTCTACCGGTCGCGGGCACGATTTCTTGACGTGGGCACACAACATCGCGAGCACCTCCCGACACTCGGCGGCGTGCTCACTTGGCCTTGGCCTTCGCCTTCGCCTTGGGCTTCGCCTTGGACTTCGCAGCGCCGGCAGGCTTGGCCTTGGCGGTGGTCGACGCGGCACCGCGCGTTGCGGCGGCGGCTCGCGGCTTGGCCTTGGGTCGATCCTCGTCGCTCGCGGTACGGCGCGCCTTGAGGCTCGCCTCGAGCGCCGCGAGGATGTCATTGACCGGCGTCGCGTCGGGTGCGTCGGCCGGCGCGGGCTGCTCGTCGATGTCGCCGTGCTGCGCCTTGCGTTCGATGAGGGCCGACAGCTCGCGCTGGTAGTCGTCGGTGTAGCGCGAAGGATCGAAATCCACCTCGAGCGCGGAGAGGAACTCGCGCGTCATCTCGACCTCGCGTTCGCGCGGCTCGACGAGCGAGTCGGTCTCGACCACGTCGGAGCTCGGGACGACCTCGTCGGCGTAGCGCAGGCTCTCAACGACGAGCGTGTCGCCCGCGGAGCGGATCGACACCAGCTGCTGTCGCCCGCGCATCGTCAGCCGTGCGATCGCGGCGCGACCCGTGCCCGCCAACGCGGATGCGAGCAGCGAGTAACCGCGCGCCCCGCCCTCGGTCGGGACCAGGTGCCACGACTTCTCGATGAACATCGGGTCGATCTGCTCGAGCGGTACGACGTCCTCGATCTCCATCGCGCGCGACTTCTTGGCGGCCAGGCCCTCGAGCTCCTCGTCGGTGATCCGCACGAAGCGCCCGTCGCTCAGCTCGAACCCTCGCTCCACGTGCTCCCACTCGACGACCTCGCCGTCGGCCGCGCAGATCCGCTGCTGGCGCAGGCGCGAGCCGTCCTTGTCGTGGACCAGGTGCATCCGGATGTCGTGGGAGCGCGTCGCGGTGACCATCGCGACCGGCACGTTGACCAGGCCGAACGTGATCGCGCCTTTCCAGAGTGAGCGAGGGGGCATGTCAGTCGATCTCCGTGATGAGCGTGTGGGCGTCGATGTCGTCCCGCACCGCGCGGAACGAGGGATGCCGCAGGCGGCCTTCGTCGGTCCAACCGGCGAAGCCGACGTCGACGACGAGTGGCGCGTCGTCACCGGCCAGGCGGGTGGCGAGCAGCCGACGCGTCGCCGCATCGAATCCTGATCCCACCTTGCCCGCGTCACGAAGCGTTCCACCTGCGAGCCGGGCCGCGATGCGAAGCGCTCCGATTCGTGAAGGATCTGCCGCGCCGCCGGCCTGGAGCGCAGTCCAGTCGGTGACGATGAATTCGGCGTGCCGACGGCGTACGAACTTGAGCCAGGTCTGTCCCGGTCGGGCGCCGGAGTGATAGCCCGCGTCAGGGTCCTTAGCGACCAGCCCCTCGCACTGGCGTCCGGCCTGCTCGGCCAGGTACGTGGCGGCCGAGCCGTACTCCGGCGTCGGCACGCAGAGCGTCCCGTCGGTGGCGGCGATGGCATCGAGGCGCGCGCGACGGATCCGCCACGGCTCGGGGCGCAGGTCCGTCCCGTCGACTGCGAGCAGGTCGAACGCGACGAACCGCAGCCGGTGGTCCGGCACCTCGCGGTCCGGCGTCTGGAGCGAGGCCATGACGGCCCGGTAATCAGCGCGCTCGCCGGGTCCCATGGAAACGAGTTCTCCGTCGAGGATCCACGAGCCGGCGTCGATGTGGTCGCCGAGCGTCGCGAGCTCGTGGACGCGCCGCGCGTAGTCGCGACCGCTCCGGGTCGCGAGCCGGAGCGTCCCATCGACGAACGATGCCACGATGCGGACCCCGTCCCACTTCTCCTCGAGCGCCCAGCCGTCGGGTATCTCGCTGGGATCCCGCACCCCGCGCGCCAGCATCGGTGCGAAGTCGCGAACGTCGATACGCGCCATCGGCGCGTCTCGGCGGTGCATGATCACCACCCAGAGGGTGGGTCGCTCGCAGGGAAGCTCTCTGCGCCCTCGATGTCCACAGGGTCCTCGTAGTCGTCGGAGGAGGGCGGTGGCACGCCGGGCTGGCGGTCGTGGTCGACCGCCTCGCCATCACCACTGACCTTCGGATCCGGCGCGCCCGAGGTCTCCGGATCAGTCGCGGGCTCCGCTTCATCGCGATCGCCTCGGCGCGACATCATCGGGTGCTCCCCGACGCTCCGGGCGCCATCGGATCAAGATGACCGCCCGCATCCACGTCGCGGTCGTCGAGCCAGTCGGGGCGGCCAGCTCCGGGTGCATGGCTGGTCGCGAGCGGCGCGGGCTCCCGGCGGGGCACCACTGGGCCACGCTGGCCGCCGCCGGGATCACGTCGTCGCGCCGTCACGGCAGCGGGCAGGCCGCACAGGATGCGAAGCAGCTTCGGCATGTGCGGACGGAGCGCGCGTTGCAGCGCGAAGGTCGCGCCGAGGGCGGCAAGGATACGGATGACTCGCATGGTTCCTCCGTGGGATGCAGGGCATCGGTCACCGACGCCCTTCCCGCCGGCGGACCGGTTATGCGTCGGCCATCACGGTGCGACCACCTCGTAGACGAGGTGGGCGAGGAAGCTCCCGCTCGTCTGGGTCGCCCCTGCTCGCATGCCGAA
>JAOPYU010000223.1 GCA_025964455.1 Thermoleophilia bacterium
CTTCACGACCTTGCCGTCGAAGTTCGCAGCGGCGCGGAGCAGACCATGGGCCTTGGCAGCGGGCGGCGTGCTCGTGGTGGTGGAGCCGTCGGCGAGGGCGCCGGCCGGGAATGCCACGAGGGCACAAGCGGCGAGCACGAGGGAGGAGCGTCGGAACATGGTGGGGAATCCTTGGGTCGTGGCGATGTCGTACGTCTGGTAAGCGTGACACCGGTCTGAAAGGTAACGGTCGGTGGTTTATCGGCTCGGGCAGGGCAAACTCGATGAATTTTTCTCGTAGCGCCCGAGCTGGGATGTCGAAGCTCAAGTCATCCCGGTGAGTGGACGATCACTTGAGCATGTGCCCACGCCCACGCCGTCGTGCGATGGATCTTTCGCGCGCCCGCTGTGTGGGCGCGCTCGTGGTGTTGGTGCTGCTGCTGTTCCCCGCCACTGCGATCGCCGGCGATTCGAACGACGCATTCTCAGGCGCAGAACCGATCTCGACGATGTCGTTCAGCATCACCGGCGACAACGTCGGGGCCGGTCAGGACGCCGGCGATCCGGGCAACACGTATGCGTCGGTCTGGTACGCATGGACCCCGCCACAGACCGGCCGTGTCGCCATCGACGTGGATGACTGTGACTACGACTCGTACCTTCGGGTGTACTCGGGTGGTGTGAGCCTCGCGACGATGAACGTCCTCGCGGCCAACGACGACGCAGCAACCGCGTACTGCTCGGCGCTCAACGTCGATGCGCTGGCCGGCACGACCTACTACATCGCAGTGGGCGGCTACAACAGCAGCTCGACCGGCACCTTCACCCTGCGCGGCGTCACGGGGCCTCCGAACGATGCATTCGCATCCGCGTCAGCCATCGCGACCGATACCGTCAGCCTCCCTGCGACCACTGTGGCCGCCACCTCCGATGTCGGCGAGCCCCTGACCACCTTCGGATCGATCTGGTACACGTGGACGCCGACGCAGACCGGCGTGGTCTGGATCGACACGACGACCTGCCAGTCGCGCACCATCCGCCTGTATCAGGGCACGGCGCTGGCCACCTTGACCGAGGTGGCCAACGTGAACGGGGCATGCCCCGCACGCGTGACGACCTCCGTCACTGCCGGGACCCCGTATCGCATCGCGGTCGGGCACAACGGCGACGTGTGGGGCGATCCATTCCAGCTGCGCATCCGGCGTGCTGCCGCCAACGATGCATTCACCAACGCCACGGTGCTCACGGGAGGGGACGTCTCGGTCGGCGGCGCGACCTTCGGAGCCACCGACGACGCCGGCGAGCCGACCGTCACGAACGGGTCCGTCTGGTACTCGTGGACGCCGAGCACGTCGCGTACGGTGTCGATCAGGACGCGGTCGTGCACCTTCGACACGTTCCTCCGTGTCTACACCGGCAGCACGCTCGGCGCGCTGACGCCGGTCGCCTCGAACGACAACGCCGAGGCCGGCAGCTGTTCGCTGGTCAGGGCGAGTGTCATCGCCGGCACGACCTACCGGATTGCGGCGGGTTCGGCGCTCCCGGGAGTTTCCGGCGACTTCCAGCTGACGATCGACGCGGAGCCATACCACGACGCGTTCGCCGACGCGATCACGCTGACGGGCGACGTCTCGAGCGTGACGAGCAACAACTTCGGGGCCACGCAGGACGTCGGGGATGCGACCAACACGCTGAACTCCGTGTGGTATCGGTGGACCCCCGGCCGCACCGGCACAGCGGCAATCCATACGAGGTCGTGCGACTTCGACTCGTACCTGCGCGTGTTCACCGGCACGACCCTCCCGTCGTTGCAGCCGGTCGCCTCGAACAACGACACGATCGGCACGTCGTGCTCGGCCGTGACGGTCGAGGTGGTCGCCGGGACCACCTACCACGTGCTCGTCGGCGGCAATTACGCCACCGCGTTCGGCGAGTTCACCCTCCGCACGTCGATTGCCGTCGCGAGCGATTCGTTCAGCGCCTCGACTTCGCTGTCGGCCCAGTTCAGCCAGCTCGGCGGCTTCGCCTCTGCTCGAGTGCGCGCTGAGGGTGCGACGCGTGAACCAGGCGAGCCGGTCCAGGCCGGGCGTGCCGATCTCACGGGTACGACCTGGTATCGCTTCCGCTCCGATCGCAACGCGACGGTCACGATCGACACGGTCGGTTCGGGAGGCGACACGGCGCTCGGTGTCTACACGGGCTCGGTGGTCACCGCACTCACCCTGATCGCTGACAACGACGACGCCGCACCCGGTGTCACCACTTCCGCGCTCTCGCTGGCGGTGACCGACGGCACCATGTACTACATCGCGGTGGCGGGAACCGGCATCTCGCATGCCGTCCGCATCAACGGCCCGGTGAACGACCGCTTCGTGGACGCCCAGGTGATGTCCGGGCTCTCCGGATCCGCAGCAGGCACGACTTCCGGCTCCCTGACGGAGGATTCCGAGCCTCCAGTCGACGGAACCCTGCAGACCGGGAGCATCTGGTACCGCTGGACCGCCCCCGTGTCGCAGGTCGTCGCCATCGACACGCTCGGTTCGCTCGTCCCGCCGAACCTGGCCGTCTACACGGGCTCCAGCGTGAGCAGCCTGACCCTCGTCGCATCGGCTACCTATGGCAGTCCACGTCGCGTGGAGTTCTCGGCGGTGGCTGGCACGTCCTACCGGATCGCGCTCTCGACGAGTGGGCAGCGCGGCGAGACGAAGCTGCGCATCGATCCTCCGCCCGCGAGCGACAAGTTCGCGTCGGCGGTCGTGGTGCCGCCGGCTGGTGCTCGCTTCAACGGATCCTCGACGGGTGCCACGCGAGAAGCCAACGAGCCCGTGCACGGTGGCCGGATGGGTCAGGCATCCGTATGGTTCCGCTGGGTGCCCTCCAGTGCAGCGGCGGTCCGGTTCAACACGAACGGGAGCACCTATGACACGCACCTCGCCGTCTACCAGGGCCCGGAGCTGGCTTCACTGACACAGATCGTCGCCGACGACGACGCCGGGTGGGGCCAGAACAGCCAGGTGACGTTCACGCCGAACCCGGGGCAGCCCTACTACATCGCCATCTCATCCCCCGACAATGCCCGCGGTGCGTGGCAGCTCAACGCGCTGGCCCCCACCAATGACGACGTGGCAGAAGCCGCGGCGCTCGCGGCGTCGCCGGGGACGGTGACCACCTCCAGTCGCGCAGCAACGCTCGAGGTCGGCGAACCCGTGCACGCCACCACCTACGGGTCGCGCTCGCTCTGGTACACGTGGACCGCGCCGTTCTCGGGCCCGGTCGGCATCGACACGAGCGGTAGCACGGTCGATACGGTGCTCTCGGCATGGACCGGCGTGCCGGGTTCGCTCGTGCGCATCGCGTCCAACGACAATGCGCTGGGCGGGACCGTGTCGTGGTCCCAGCTCCGGTTGGTCGTGACCGCCGGGACCACCTACACGTTCGCGGTTCGCGATACGAGCTACGCGGGCGGTTCGGTCGACCTCACCGTCGAGCGGATTCCGCCGAACGACGCGTTCGGCTCCGCGACCAACATCGCTGGTGCACGTGACATCGTCACGGGATGGACGACCGGGGCGACGCACCAGGCGGGCGAGCCGGACCATGCCGGCGCAGCTACGGCCGCCTCGTCGTGGTGGAAGTGGACCGCACCGACCACCGGCCCCGCGCTGGTCGACACCCGCGGCAGCGACTTCGACGCGGTCCTCGGGGTGTACACCGGAAGTGCGGTGAACGCGCTCACCCTCGTCGGCGCGGACGACGACTCGCTGGATCCGGACGCCCGCGTCGCCTTCGCGGCGACCGCCGGTACGACCTATTACTTCGCCGTGGACGGAGCGGCCAACGACCGGGGTCGCGTCATGCTGCGACTCAACATCCCTCCGAACGATCACGCGTTCGACGCGGCTCCGCTGACCGCGAACGTCACCGCGGACGGTTCGTTGCTCGGCGCGACCATCCAGCCGGGGGAGAACCAGTGCAGCTCCTACGAGACCGCCTCGGTCTGGTTCGCATTTACCCCGCCCAACCGGTCCGTCACCTACGACACCGCGGGAAGCAGCGTGGACACGACGCTCGAGATCTACACCGGCGATCCCTCGAGCATCGCAACCCTGACACGCAAAGCCGGTGCGTGCGGATGGTGGGGCAGTCGACCGCGGCTCGAGCATCGGACCACGATTCCCGGACAGACCGTGTACGTGCGCGTCGCAACCGTCTACGGCACCCTCGGCCAGATCAGCGTCACACCGAGGATGGCGCCCGCCAACGACGACGTGGACCAACCCACGACGATCTCGGGCTGGAGCGCAACCGTCACGGGCTCCCTCAATTACGCGACCTCCCAGGCCAGCCCGACCCCTGCGTGCGGGAGCTGTCCGTCGATCTGGTACGAGTGGATCGCCCCCGCGAGCGGTCCCGCATCATTCGACACGTACCTCACCGACGCCGGCAGCTACCGCACCACGCGGATCGGCATCTGGAACGGGACGGTGCCGGGGAGCGAGACCCTCGTCCTCCAGAAACAACCACCGTTCGGCAGCCACACCCGTGCGGTGTTCACGGCGGTGGCAGGCACCCGCTACCTCGTCCACATCGAGGGGGCAGGGGCGGTCACCGATTTCGGCAACGTCATCCTGCGGGTGAATCCACCGGCTCCTGCCAACGACGCATTCGCGGCCGCGCAGGGCGTGAGCGGATCGAACGTGTACGCGGTCGGCACCACGTGGGGCGCGACTCGTGAGCTGCCGGACGAACCGAACCACGCCGGGGCCGGCGGCACGCGGAGCGTCTGGTACCGGTGGGTTGCTCCCAACACGCAGACCGCGACGGTGAACACGACCTCCAACGACGGCGACACCGTGCTCGCCGTCTACCAGGGCGCGAGCCTGGCAACGCTCACGGGGCTCGCCGCCAACGACGACGCCGAGGCCGACGGTGGCAGCCGGCTCACCTTCCCGGCGGTCAATGGCCAGACCTATTGGATCGCCGTGGACACCAAGGCTGCCAGCTCGGACTTCAACCTCAACATCTCGATCCCGCTGCCGCCCCCGGTCAATGACATGTTCACCGATGCGATCCCGATCGCCGGCGGCATCCGGGACACGGTCACGGGCACCAATTACGGGGGGACCATGGAGCCGGACGAGCCCCCGAGGATCGACAACTGTGGGGTGTACCACTCCGCCTGGTACACGTGGACGCCCGCCTACACGGGCAAGGCCGTCCTCGACACGATCGGCTCGCCGTTCGATACCACGCTGTCTGTGTATCGCGGGCCGCGCCCATCCGCGGGGTACCTGGTCGCCGCCAACGACGACCTCAGCTTCTCGCCACACAACCAGCGCAGCCGCGTCACGATCTACGTCACGGCCGGGCTGACCTACCACGTCGCCGTCAACGGCTGTGAGCTCGAGCGGTGGGGCGCCTTCACGTTGCGCGTCAACCCGCCACCGGACAACGACGACTTCGCCACTCCGACCGTGGTCACCCCGACCTCGTGGGTGACGACCACGCATGCCATCTCCGCGACAGCCCAGGCCAGCGAGCCTGCGCATGCGGGCGCTGCCGCCAGCCAGTCGACCTGGTACTCGTACACGGCGACATCCACCGGCAACGTGACCCTCGACACGCTGGGCAGCTCGTTCGACACGACGCTCGCCGTCTACACCGGGGCGAGCCTCGCGACGCTCGTGCCGGTCGCGTCCAACGATGACGCCTATCCGCTGGCAGGCGATCGCTGGAGCATCGTGACGTTCCCGGCGGTGTCGGGCACGACCTACCGGATCGCGATCGAGTCCAGGGATGCGCTCGGAGCGACTGCAGTGCTCAACCTCGGCCGCGCCCGCAACGACTTCATCCAGGACGCGGCGGTGCTCACGGGCCGCACCGCATCGGCGATGGTCGAGAGCCGCCACCTGGGCCGACAGGGTGGCGAGTCGCAGCCGCGCGTGCTCGGCGGCATGGGGTGCACGGCGTGGTTCACGTGGGTGGCCCCGGGCAACGGACTCGTCACGATGGACACCTTCGCATCGTGGGTCTCGGATTCGGCGATCGATGTGTATACGGGCCCCCTCGACACGACCGCCCTGACACTCGTCGCCGGAAATGACACGACGCTCGGCTCGCACGCACGCGTCCGTTTCGCCGGCGTGATCGGGACCCCGTACCGGATCCGGGTCGAATCCGGATTCTGTGAGGCGAACAACTCGTCGCCGATCGGCATCAACATCGTCCAGCAGCCACCGCACGACAACCTCGCTGCCGCCATCCCGGTGACGGCATGGTCGACGTCGGTATCGGAGTCGTCGGTGGAGGCGACCAAGGAGGTCGACGAGCCGAACCACGGCACCGCGCCGACGGGTGCATCCGTCTGGTACGACTGGACCCCGCCGTCGAGCGGGGCCGCGACCCTGACGCTGTTCGGTTCGTCGTTCGACACCGCGTTGGGCGTGTACACCGGTTCCTCGATGAACGGCCTCACGACGATCGGGACGAGCGACGACTCGGGCAGCTCGCAGCAGAGTATCGTGAACTTCAACGCCGTCGCGGGGACCACCTACCACGTCGCGGTGGACGGGTACCTCGGGGCCACCGGGCCGTTCACGCTCAACTTCAACATCACGCCACCCAACGACAACCGTGGCGACGCGATCGACCTGATCGGTCCGCGTGTGCGAACCGTCGGGTTCAACACGAGCGCAACCGTCGAGTCGGGGGAACCCCTGCACGCCGGCACCAGGGCCAGGTCGATCTGGTACACGTGGACCGCGACGACGAGCGGGCCGGTGGACGTCGACACGTTCGGCACGCCGTTCGACACGACGCTCGCCGTCTACACGGGCCCCACCATCGGCACGCTCGTCCCGGTCGCCTCGAATGACGACGCACCATCGCGCGCGCAGAGCCGGCTGTCGTTCGTCGCGACGGCCGGAACGTCGTACGTCTTCGCGATCGACGGCGTGGCCGGTGCGCAGGGAACCACGTCCCTGCGCATCAACCCGCTGGACCCGCTCGTTCCCATCCTGCTCCAACCGGCGGAGGCGGCCGGGACCGGCGACCTCACCCCGAGGCTCACGGCGCAGTACGAGCACGCCGATGGCGGCGTCGTCGGACAGGCCCGATTCGAGCTCTGCCACGCGCCGGCCGATCCGGGCGGCGACTGGTCGGTCACGTGCCCCGACGGGTTCCAGACCCACGTCACGAGCGTCTCACTCGGTGATGGCTCGACCGCTGCCTGGGACGCGCCCAGCCGCCTCGACCTGAACGAGACCTACGTGTGGCGGGTCCGGGACCTCGACAGCTTCACCTGGAGCGCATGGTCGGCGGCCAAGTCGTTCGTGGCCACCCCGTCCATCGTCGTCGACTTCAGCTCGCTCGGCTACTCCGATGGCACGCGAACCTCGGGCGGCGCTGTGGGGTTCGGCGACATCCAGCCGGGCAGCCAACCCCGGATCGGCCCCGCGGGATCCGGTCAGTCTGCTCCCGGAGCCGCGCTCGAGCTGTCCATCGTGAGCGATGCGTCCACCGCCATCAGCGCGTCGGCCCCGGACTTCACGCGGGGCGGCGGCGGCTCGCTGCCGATCGGCACGCTCGCATGGCGGGATGCGACCGGGACCGGCGAGACCATCTCGACGACCTCGTGGACACCGTTCACGAACGCGCCCAACACGCTCGAGCAGGAAGCACCGGGCTCGCACGCCTACACGTGGTGGATGCAGTGGACACCCGGATATGCGCTCTCCGGGAGCTACGCGACCGCGATCACGATGACGATCACGGCGTCGCCCTGAGTGAACCCCGCGAGACGAAGACCGGGGGACGAGCAGCCGATTCTCTCGCCACTCGCCCCCCGGATGATGCGTCATCGTCGGCTCAGACGATGAAGCCCGTGCTGTTCACCACGGCGAGGGTGCCGGGCTTGCTGCGCTGCGCGTCGAAGGCGCGCGGCGCCGGGTTGAGGCCCAGCATGTTGCGCATCCACGCTGCGTGGCGCGCCTCGACCGTCGCGATGCGGGCCGCGGCCAGCAGCACGCCCTCGTTGAGCACGTACGGTGCCTGGCCGACGTAGGCGGCCACGCCCGTCTCCTCGAGCGCGAGCGCCGTCTTCTGGAAGACGCCGTTCTTGCGATTGGTTCCCTTGAAGTTGAAGCGCGGGGAACTCACCGGGGTCGCGCCGAGCTTGCGGAGCGTCGCGATGATCGCCCCGACGTGCGCGGCCTCGTGCGCGTACACGACCTTCGCGAAGTTCTTGTTGGCTCCCGTGATGCCCGGAGCCTGCACTGCCTCCTTGTAGAACTGCGCCTCGAGGTACTCGAGGGTGAGCGCGTACTGCAGGATCTCGATGTCGCCACGCTCGCTCCGTCGCGACGTAGCCGCTCCGGCGACAGCGGGCCCGACGAGCGAGCTGGCCACGACCATGCCGCCCGCTCCGACCGCGAACCGCTTCAGGAAGGTCGCGCGGGTGGTCCCGGGCTCGACGGCCTCGCTGGCGTCGTGCTCGAGCTGCGCCAGGGCGCCGTCGACATCGAACTCGGCGATGTCCATCGGTGCTTCGGATGTTGACATGGGTCTTTTCTCCTCGTCGTCGCGTGACCGGCTGGTCCAGTACACGTGGTCCGCAAGTACGCCCGCCTCGCGGGACCCGGTTTCGAGATCGTCTTCAGCAGGCCCCGCAACCTGCACAAAGGTGATGGACCCTCGTTGCGCCTGCAGCTCGGCTGGAGCACTCCGACGGCGGGTGCTACCGTGCGCCGCATGACGACGATCAGTGCTGCCGCATCCGGGACCTTCTCCATCGGCGGAGACCTGCCGGTCACCCGCCTCGGATTCGGCGCGATGCGCATCACCGGGGCGGGCATCTGGGGCGACCCGCCCGACCGCTCGCGCGCGCTGGCGCTGCTGCGTCGGCTGCCCGAGCTCGGCGTGGACTTCATCGACACG
>JAOPYU010000235.1 GCA_025964455.1 Thermoleophilia bacterium
AGTCGCTGCACGAGCTGGCGCTCGATGTGCACGACCTTGTTGAGCTTCTCGACCATGTGCACCGGGATGCGGATCGTTCGGGCCTTGTCCGCGATGGCGCGGGTCACGGCCTGGCGGATCCACCACGTGGCGTACGTGGAGAACTTGTAGCCCTTGCGGTAGTCGAACTTCTCGACTGCACGGATGAGACCGAGCGAGCCTTCCTGGATCAGGTCCAGGAACGAGAGGCCGCGACCGAGGTAGCCCTTGGCGATCGACACGACCAGGCGCAGGTTCGCCTCGATCATGTTCGTCTTGGCAGCCATGTCACCGCGCTCGATGCGCTTGGCGAGGCTGACCTCTTCCTCGGCGGTCAGGAGCGGCACCTTGCCGATCTCGCGCAGGTAGAGGCGGAGGCTGTCCAGGGACGGATCGACGGTGAGGTCGAGGGCCGGCGCCGGGGTGGGCGCGACCTTCTTCTCCTTCTCCTTGTCGTCCGCTCCGAACGCACCGTCCGAGCGAGCGTCACCGGCATCGATGAGCTCGATGTCGTGCTCGACCAGGTAGGTGTAGAAGTCCTTGATGTGCTCTTCGGCGATGTCCTGCTCGTAGAGCTCCTGTGCGATCTCCTGCATGGTGAGATAGCCGTTTTCGTGTCCGCGGTCTGCGAGCTTCTGGAGCTCTTCGACGTCGGGCACGACGATGTCACTGACGGTGAGCAAGCTGATGCCTCCTTGGCATAGGGAGAGTCTTCCTGACAGGGGGATGCGAACCAGCCTGCTCCGACACCGCGAAAGCGCGTGACGAACGGCGACAGATCGGGCGTCATGCCGGATCGCACCGCATCCTATACGCCGTTTGGATAGGTGGTCGCAGCACGTGGGGTGCTGTGGCCGCCGCCAACAACGCGGTAGATGCATCCATCTATCCCCAACGGGTCCCGCTCCTGTAACTGGGCGGTGCCGGCCAGCGGCGCGGCCCACCCCATGGCCGCTGCGAAGAACCGGCGCATATGCGTCGATTCGGGCATTTCACCGATCGCGTGAAACAGGCGCGATCACTCCATTCCCGACACCGCGGCGAGGAGCTTGCGGACGATCGCGGCACCGAGGCGATCGCCCACCGCCGAGTCGAGCGCGGCGGCGACGCCGGAGACGAGCATGCTCGTCACGGCGCCGAGGCCGACGTACTCGACGACGCTGGCGCCGCGTTCACGCGCGTGCGGGGATGGCTCGGGAGGGTCGGGCGGCATGGTGCGAGCGTAGGCAGGGCGGGGCGCACGAGACTCGCGCCGTTCGTGCCGAATGCGTGTCGCCCGTGTCACGCATTCGTGCCAGCATCCCGGCATGACCACCTACATCGCCCTGTTGCGCGGCATCAACGTCGGCGCCACCAAGCGCATGAAGATGCCGCGCCTGCGAGAGGTGCTGACCGAGGCCGGGTTCGAGGACGTGGCCACGTACGTGCAGAGCGGCAACGTCGTGCTGCGTGGCGCCGGCGGGGTCGAGGCAGTGCGCCAGGGTATCGGGCAGGCGATCCGCGAGGAATGGGGCTTCGACGTGCCCGTGGTCATGCGGACCCGCGCGCAGCTGCAGGCCGTGCTCGAACGCTCGCCGTTCGCTCTTGGGGCGACTGATCCCAAGGCGTACTCGGTGACGTTCTTCGAGACAGCGCCGCCGGCATCGCTCGTCGAGGACATCGACGATGAGCTGCGCGGCGACGAGCTCGTGGAGCTGCACGGGCGCGAGCTCTACACCTGGACGCCCGGCGGCCTCGGCAGCTCGCGTCTCATGCCCCTGCTCGGTCGTCGCGCGGCCAAGCTCGACGGCACCAACCGCAACTGGCGCACCATCACGGCCCTCGTGGAGCTCGCCGCGGACTGACACAGCCAGGCGCCGACGGCGTCCTCCCGCACCTGTACCGAATCGATCACCCCCCGATCGGTTCCGTACATGTGGCGCGGCGACAGGGCGCGCGACAGCATCACCTGTACCGTTCCGATCGGGGGGTTATCGCTTTCGTACACTCGGCGGGGGGGGGGAGGGGGGGCCGCAGGTGCGCGGGGAGGGCAGGAGTGTGTGTGGGGGGGCGCGCAGGTGCGAGTCGTGCCCTCGGGCGCGACGCAGGTCAGCCGCGCGGGAGGGTGATGACGATGCGGTCGCCGGAGCCCTCGAAGGTGCCGCCCATGGCGATCACGCGGATGCGGGCGAGCGAGATGCCGAGGCCGGACTTGTCCGGCTCGACGTCGACCATCGGGAAGGTGGAGTTCGGGACGATGTGCAGCTGCACGTCGTGGGGCTCGTGGCGCCAGGTGATGCGAACGTCGATGCCCTCCTCGAAGCAGAGGCCGTCGACGACGGCCTGCAGCGATTCGGTGAGCCAGGTCGGGTCGGCCTTGACCGAGACGTCCGCACCCGGGTCGACGTAGAGCCGGCCCTCGTTCGTCGACGTGGCGCAGAGGTCGTCCACCACGGCGCGCAGGGGCAGGTGCTCGAGCTTCGGGTGGACGCGCTGGGCGGCGACGCGGCCGATCGAGGAGAGGTCGTCGAGCATCCGATCCAGACGCTCCGCGCTGCGAACGATCTGCCCGATGTACTTGGCCTGGGCCGCCGGCTCGATGTCGTGCGAGCCTTCGAGCATCCGTGCGAAGCCGTAGACGACCGCAAGCGGGCTGCGGAGCTCGTGGCATGCGGGGCCGATCGCGAGCTGGAGCAGCGCCTGCGTATCGCGCTCGGAAGCGACGGTCATGGAGTCCCCTTGGTGCTGGTCGTGCGAGAATGCGGCTGGCGCCACAACTTCCGGGCTACCCGCCGGGTCGCGCCACGACACCTTGACCCTCCTCCACCACAGCACCGACCTGCAGGCGACGTCGCCCTCGATCGCCGCCGCCCTCGACGAGGTCGGGGTCGTCGGCGTGCTGCGTGGAATCGTCCTGGGCGAGGGCCGGGCGCCCGCCACGGCACGCTTCGACGTCGCCGCGTCGCTCGGCTCAGACGCACGCGGTGCGCACATGTCGCGCTTCCACGAGGCGATCGACCACGCCCTCGCGCTCGTCGCCGACGAAGGTCGCGACGTGCCGAGCCTGGAGCTGCTCGCGACCGTCGTGGCCACGCGCGCTGCCGACCTGCAGGGCTCCCGATTCGCGCGCGCCACGGTGCGCGCGACCATCGCGTGGCCCCGCGTCTCGCCGGCGAGCGGCCGGCGCACCGTCGACCCGTTCGATGCCTGGGCCTCGGTCGAGGTGGACCGCACGGGCGAGTCGCCGCGCACGAGCGTGACGCTCGGCGTCGCCGCGATCGGCATGACGGCGTGCCCGTGTGCGCAGAACCTCGTGCGCGACAGCTCGCGCGAGCGGCTGCTCGCCGCGGGTGAGCTCGACGCTGCCACCATCGACCGCCTGCTCGAGGCGCTGCCGATCGCCACGCACAACCAGCGCTCGACCGGCACGCTCGAGGTGACCGTGCCCGGCGATGGCGCCGTGACGGCGATCGCCGACCCCGTCGACCTCGCGACCCTCGTGCGTGGCTCGATGAGCGCGCAGGTGCACGAGCTGCTCAAGCGCGACGACGAGCTCGCGATCGTCGAGGCGGCCCACGCCGACCCCCGCTTCGTGGAGGACTGCGTGCGGGCGCTGCTGCGCGACGTGCTCCTCGACCCACGGTTCGGTGCCGCCCTGCCCGCACAGGCGCGCCTGCACGTGCGCCAGGTCAACCACGAGAGCATCCACGCGCATGACGTGGTCGCCACGCGCAGCGGCACCGTCGCAGCGCTGCGCGAAGAGCTCGACCTCGCAGCTGCGCCCGCTCCTGCCTGACCCCACCCGGATTTCCCGGCTCTGAGCAGGGATTTTCTCCTACCTAGGATGCGATGTCGCAGACATAGGTAATTCATCCGTCTCGGGATCGAGCGGGCCGTGGGAATCTGATGGAGCAAGGCAGCGAGGCACCGACCGCCCGGAGAGCTGGGGAACACGGAAGGGACCCGCGAGCGCCACGTACAGACCGGTTCGCCGACCGGATGTGGAAGCCGCCGGATCGGACCGGGGCAGCGCTGCCGAGCGAGGGGGAGACGGAACACGACCATCGACACGGGGACGCCGCCCGGGTCAGCACGGTGGTCACGCCAGCCGCATCCACCTCGCGATCACGCTCCGCCGTCGCCAGCGGTCGAGCGAGACCTTTCGACAACGTCCACCACCGTCCCAACGTCCCACACGTCAGTCCCACACCACACCACGTCGCTTTCGCCCTTCGTCCCGGCGCTTGCGACACGCACCACCCGTCGCTCCCGCCGTGTCCCCGGCGCTGCGACATACCACCACACGTCAGTCCCACACCACGCCACGGAAGCGCACCACACACACGCATCCTGGTTTCGCGACCCCGGCCCCGCCCGCCGTCCAACGGGCACTGCGGCCGGGGTCGCATCTCTTCCGGGACCGGATCGCCGTAACCTACGATGTGGTAACTTACCTCCGGTAGACGACCTTCGGAGGCGAGCCACATGTCGACCACACAGGCCCACGATCCCGCCACGGTACCGGCACCTGCCGAGCACCCGGAGCCGGCGGACGCGGCGGCGGCGCGAGCGCCCCGAACGGTGAAGGGCCTCCGCCACTTCGACCGCGCCCGCATCCGCAAGCAGAAG
>JAOPYU010000252.1 GCA_025964455.1 Thermoleophilia bacterium
AGCGGCGGCGGCTCCGCTGCTCCTCCGCCCACGAGGTCGGGGGCGCTCGGTGAGCTCGGCGGTATGCCCGACGGCCCCGACGTCGTGCTGCCGAGTGGTGTCCACGTTCGTCGCACGTCCGTCGGCGGACGGCGCGTGTCGGAGGCTGCCCTGCTCCAGGCGGTGCGCGGCATCCAGCAGCTGCCCGTCCAGCACCAGCTGCTGATCGCGCGCGCCGGCATCGCAGTGGAGCTCGTCCCCGTGGCGCAGCTGGAGCAGGTCGAGGGCACCTCACAGCCCGTGCTCGGCGCGACTGCCGTCAACCAGGATTCGTCCGGGCGGTGGATCCCGAGCAGGATCCGCATCGCCGTGGATTCGCCGATCTCCGCGCGCGGCGGGGTCAACGCGATCGGCGAGGTCACCCAGCACGAGATCGGCCACGCCATCGCCGTGATGGGGACGGAGGACCGCAGCGAAGCTGCCGCGATCCGCTACGCCGCCAGCTACTGACGCCTGGGCGTCAGCGGTGCGTGCGCGCCCGCGCCTCGAGCGCGTCGACGATCCGCGCCGGCACCGTGCGGCACCCGAGCCGCGAGCCATCCGGGCCGTGCCCGTGATCGTCGCTGCCGGCCGTCTGCACGAGCTTGAGCTCGGTCGCGAGCTCGGCGCAGCGGCGCACGACCTCACCGTCGTGGCCGGGGTGGTCGACCTCGATGCCGTCGAGCCCGAGCGTGGCCGCGTGTCGCACGGCCTCCTCGCGCAGGCCGCTGCGCGCCCGTGCACCGGGATGCGCGAACACCGCGACGCCGCCGGCAGCGTGGATCGCCTCGATGCCGCGCTCCACGCTCATGCCGTCGCGCGCCACGAAGGCGCGCCCGCTGGGCTCGAGCCAGTCCTCGGTGAATGCCTGCTCGAGCTCGGTGATGATCCCGGCCCGGACCATCGCACGTGCGATGTGCGGGCGACCGGGAGGCGCGCCCTTGCTCTGCGCGAGCACGTCCTCCATGGTCAGCAGGCCGGTCAGCTCGTGGATCCGCGAGACGATCGCCGATGCGCGCTCGTCACGCTGCGCACGCATCTCCGCGAACATGCGCTGCAGGCCTTCGTCCTCCGGGTCCACGAAGTAGCCGAGCACGTGCGCCTCGCGCGCCGTGGGCGAGTGACACGACAGCTCCACGCCCGGGATGCAGCGGATGCCGAGCGCCTCGGCCATGCCGGTCGCCTCGGCGAGGCCGTCGACCGTGTCGTGGTCGGTCAGCGCGATGCCGGCCAGTCCACGCTCGGCGGCGAGCGCCACGACTTCACGCGGCGGCAGCGTGCCGTCGGATGCGGTCGAGTGCGTATGGAGGTCGAAACGGTCCCGGGACACCGCCCCAGTCTACGTGGCATCCGCACGCAGCGACGTGAGCTCCTGCGCGAACTCCCTGATCGGCATCTCACCACTGAAGCGACGGACCACCCTGCCGCGCGCATCCGCGAACACGAGGAAGGGGAAGCCCTCGGTCCCGAGGGCGGCGGCCGCCGACCCCACCTCATCGTCGACGAGCGCCGGGAAGGGCCATGCAGCCTCCGCGAGCCAGGCGGCTGGCGGGAAGTTCGGCTGGCGCTTGTCCACGGCCGTGGAGACCGCGATCACCTGAACGCCGCGCGGAGTCGGATGCTCCTTCGCCCATTCGACGATCCGCGGGACCTCGATGTTGCAGTGCGGGCACCAGTGCGCCACGACGACGTACACACGGGCCGTGCCGTCGAGCGGATCGACGGTGCGGTGCCCGCCTTCGAACGAGGTCGCACGGAGTGTCGGCACCTGCCGACCGACCGCTGCGTCGCGAGCGTCGCCCGTCCAGCGTGGCAGCTCGGCTCCCGTGACGCGCACTGCGCCGAAGACGGGGACACGATCGGCCGCCGCGGCTCGCGTGCGCTCGGCATCGTCAGGTCGCGTCGCGACGGTCGCGACGATGCCGCCGACCACCAGTGCGATGACGACCAGCCAGAACACCGGGGTCGGCCCGCCGGTGCGTCGGGTCGTCGACGACGCGCTCGCCTCCACAGCTCGTCGTTCAGCCTTGATCCGTGCGGACTTGCCCATCGTGGCGGTTCCTTCCGGTGGTGAGGAGGACGGCGATGAGCACGAACGCGCTCACGGCCATGTAGGGAATCGTGATGAAGCCGAGCTGCTCGAACCAGATCGTGGTGCACGGCACGCTGCTCGTGCAGGCGATCGTCTCCTGGTCCGGGAAGCGCTCCAGCTGGTAGTGGTAGACGCCGACCAGCGCGCCCAGGCCGGCGAGCGTCACGGCGCTCGCGCGGGCGGCCGTGTCATCGCCGCGGTAGGCGGCGACGCCGAGCACGACGACGAGCGGATACATCGCGATGCGCTGGTACCAGCACAGGGCGCATGGGGTGAAGTGGCGCACCTCGCTCATGTACAGGCTCCCGAGCATCGCCACGAGCGCGACGAGCCAGGCGAGCCGCAGCGCGTCGGCCGTCACCAGCTGCCGCAGCGGGTGCCGCGACCTCGACGTCGCGAGCAGGAGCAGCCCCGCACCGTTCGCGACGAGGGTCAGTGCGGCCAGCAGCTCGGTCACGCCGCGGACCTCGACTGGCGCAGCAGCAGGTCACGGAAGGCGAGCGGCGGGTCGACGAGGTCGTGGCCGTGACCGAGGATGCGCTCATGCACGAGCAGGCCCGCGAGCTTCTCCGGCCGGGCACCTGACACGACGTCGACGTCCGCGTCGTGGCCGAGGAAGGGCTGGCCGAGCGAATCCGCGTTGGCGATCCGCGCACGCAGGACCCCGTCGGCGAGGTCCATCTGGTACTCGACCGATCCGATCGGGACCCCGTCGACCTCGCGACCGAGCAGGTTCAGGTCGCCCCCGAGCTCGCTCAGCACGCGCCGCGCCTGCCACGCCGACGCGAATCCCGCGCGGTAGGGGAGGCTGAGTGCATCGCCGACCACGAACACCGACGGCGCCACCTGGAAGGAAGCGTCGGTCGCGTACCAGCCGTCCGGGGCTCGCCCGGGAAGGCCCGCGACCTCGCGTGCCTGCAGCGTGCCGAAGTCGATGGTCAGGTCACCTTCGACGTCGTCGAAACGCCCGATCGGCACGGAGGACGAGACCCGGACGCGAGCGCGGCGCAGCGCCGACTCCAACGTCGCCTCACCCACGGGGCCGAACCACTCGAAGGGATCCGTGTCGCTCGTGACGATCGTGGTCTCGACGAGTGCGTCGAGTCGTTGCGCGCGGATCCACGCGCCGATCAGCATCGCCAGCTCGCAGGCGGGCGCC
>JAOPYU010000006.1 GCA_025964455.1 Thermoleophilia bacterium
GCTGGCATCGTGCCCGTGTGCCACTCATGCGTGGGGCGGCCACGATGTGGCCCGATGTCCTGCAACTCCCTGCAGGCGAGGCGCGACAGACAGGTAGCCGAGCTGCGCCCCGGGAGGGGGCACGGCAGCGGCGGGAGGAAGCATGAGTTCAGGCATCTCGTCAGCCACGGCGCTGACACCAGCGGAGATCGCGCGACGCCAGGCAGCGCTGCCCAAGCCGGGCGCGGCCACGGCGACCGCGCCGATCCAGCCCGCGACCGCCGCAGCTACGCAGGCCCAGCAGGGCGCGGCTGCGGCGCAGCCCAAGCCGGAGCCGTTCAACGCCCCGATGCTGCAGCTGCCGTCGAGCCCGACGACCAAGGACGTGCTCGTGGGCCTGCAGTTCGCCATGGCAGACGACACCGTCAACGCATCCTCGGCGCAGCGCCTGTTCGAGCTGCACGAGCAGCTGATGGCCGCCGAGAAGGCGATGGCCCAGGCGATCATCGACGGCATGCTCGTGTAGACAAGTTCACACAGGTTGGAACCGGAACGCTCCCTGATACCGAAGTATCGGCATGGGGATCGGACCGGGGACATTGGTCAGCGAGGTCGGGCGCATCGGCGCGCCGCTGTCGAACCGTGGCGCGCTCGTCGCGCAGCTCGACCATGTCCTGCTCCGCGGCGATGCCGCCGCCGGACACCTGCTCCCGACGGCGGGCAACCGCTTCGAGCTGCTCGAGGGCACCGATGCGTTCCTCGGCCGCATGCTCGACGACTTCCGCGGCGCGACGGACCAGATCAACTTCACGACCTACGGCCTCGACCCGCTCGTCAAGGACGGGCGCGTCCAGCGCGTGATCACGGAGCTGCGCAACGCAGCGGCCCGCGACGTCAAGGTCACCGGCATCGTCGACCAGGTCGGCGGCGGCACGCTGCTGCCCAACTCCGCGACCCGCGGCCGGCGCCTCGTGTACTCGCAGCTGCGCGAGGCCGGGGTCGACATCCGCGAGAAGCCGGTGAGTTTCACGCGCGCCGGGCTCAACGACAAGCGGTTCGCGGTCGACCACCGCAAGCTCTACGAGATCGACGGACGCATCTCCTACCAGGGCGGCATCAACCTCGTCGATTCGTGGATGCCCTGGCACGACATGATGATCCGCACCGAGGGGCCGGCCGCCGCGCAGGGCGGCGCCCTCATCGCGGCGCGCTGGCAGGAGGTCGGCGGCACCGTCTCGCAGGCGCGCCGCGACATCCTCGCCGCTGGCCTGCGCGCGCCGGTCGACGACGCACGCCACATGGCGTGGCAGCTCTCCAACGGCAACCGCGCGCGGCGTGAGCTCACGGAAGCGTTCGTCGAGGATGCGCGCACCGCGCAGCACCGCCTCTGGATCACCAATCCGTACCTCGCCGACGAGAACGTCATGCAGGAGGTCGTCAAGGCGGCCGAGCGCGGCGTCGACGTGCGCCTGACGCTGTCGCCGAAGGCGGGCGGCTCCGAGCAGTCGCAGGACTGGTTCACCGATCCGCTCCGCCGCGCCTGGGCCTCGCGGATCGCGGAGGCGGGCGGCACCGTGCACGTGCTGCCGGAGTTCTCCCACGCCAAGGCGTGGATCAAGGATGACATCGCGAATGTCGGCTCGTTCAACCTCGATCGGGGCTCGACGATCCGCAACTACGAGAACTCGATCCGAACGACTGATCCACATGCGCTGCTGTCGCTCGAACAGCTCTTCCGGGGCCAGCACGCGCGTGCCATGCAGGCGACGACTGACACGGTCGCGGGGTGGCGGTCGGTCGAGCGCTTCCAGCGGTTGACGGGATTCCAGTACTGACGGCGGGGGGCCGACGAAGATGGATGCCAGCGTGTTTGCAGGAGCAGGTCGGAGCCTCGCGGAAGCGATGGAGCACCGACCGCTGGTCTCGAGCCTGCGCAACTTCGAGCTCGTGACCGACAACCAGGCGTTCCTGCAGGGTCTCGCGCACGACATCGACGGCGCGAAGCACCACGTGGGCGCCTGGATGTTCTCGTGGCAGCCCGACGGCGCCGGCTCGATCGTCAAGGACGCGCTCGTGCGCGCCGCGCGACGTGGCGTGGACGTCGACCTGATCGTCGACGGGCTCGGCAGCCGCCAGCTGCCCTTCAGCGGCGCACGACGGTTCATCGACGAGGTCGAAGGCGCCGGCGGGACCGTGCGGCGGGCGTGGCCCCTCCAGCGCAACGAGGCCGGCAAGCTGCGCCTCACGAGCGGGCACGACCACATGAAGCTGTTCGAGATCGACGGCGAGACGGGCTGGACCGGCGGGCGCAACCTCGCGGAGAAGTACGACACCTGGCACGACTACATGGTCCGTTTCGAGGGCCCGGCCGCGTCGATGCTCGGCGCCGAGCACGCACGCCGCATGACCGAGCTCGGCGGCGAGGTCTCGCCGGAACGCCTGCGCCGCCTCGGGCACGCGTGGCAGGCGCAGGCACGCCTCGACGGGCTGGAGTCGGTGCGGCTGCTGCGCACGGATCCGCTCAACGGCCGCACCGAACCGCGCGACGCGCTCTTCACCGCGCTTGGCGGCGCGAAGCGCGAGGCATTCGTCACGACGCCGTACTTCGGCAGTGACAAGGCGGCAGGCATGCTCGCCGATGCGGCCGAGCGCGGCGTGAACACGATCGTCGGCGTGCCCGGCCCGAACCAGTGGAAGAACGGGCAGTACGCGATCCATGCGACCCGCTCCTACTATCCGGCGCTCGAGGGCGCGCGCGTGGTCGAGTACCCGTACATGTCACACGCCAAGGCGAACGCGATCGACGGTGCCGGCATGATCGGCAGCGTCAACGTCGGCAAGCGTGCCCTGCAGCTCGACCAGGAGCTGATGCTCGAGTTCAAGCCGGGCTCCAGGGCCAGCACCGTCATCCGCGCGCAGGTCCTCAAGGACATCGCCACCGGCTCCGCTCCGCCCGCCGGAGCCGGCGACGGCAGGATCGCCCACACGATCCGCGTCGCCCGCCGCATCACCGGCATCGAGCAGTAACCCCTCCTTCTCCCCAGTCGCCTCGCAATTTTCTGCTGTACAACAACAGAAAATTGCGAGGCGACCGAGTGGTAGCGCGGCCCTCGGAAGACACGAGGGGCCCCGCCGAAGCAGGGCCCCTCGCTGATCAGCCTGAGCTGATGCAGGTCGACGTCAGTCGACTTACATCATGCCGCCCATGCCGCCCATGTCGGGCATGCCGCCCATGGACGACCCACCCTTGTCGGGCGCCTCGGCGACGATCGCCTCGGTGACCAGGATGTTCTTGGCGATGGATGCGGCGTTGTTAAGCGCGGAGCGCGTCACCAGTGCCGGATCGATGATCCCCGTCTCGACGAGGTCGATCATGACCATGCCTTCCTGGGAGAAGTCGACGCCCCAGCCAACCTTGGCCTCGCGCGTCTTGTTCACCACGACGGAGCCCTCGAGGCCCGCGTTCTCGCTGAGCTGCCGGAGCGGCTCCTCGAGTGCACGGATCACGATGCGGGCACCGGTCGCCTCGTCGCCCGACAGCGACGACGGATCGAACGCGTTGGACGCGTTCAGCAGCGCGACGCCACCACCCGGGACGACACCCTCCTCGAGGGCGGCGCGGGTTGCCTGCAGCGCGTCCTCGACGCGGTGCTTCTTCTCCTTCATCTCGGTCTCGGTGGCTGCGCCGACCTTGACCACTGCAACGCCGCCCGAGAGCTTGGCGAGGCGCTCGTGGAGCTTCTCGCGATCGAACTCGCTCTCGGTGTTGTCAGCCTCGCCCTTGATCTGCTTGATGCGAGCCTGGATGGCGGCCTTGTCACCAGCGCCGTCGATGATCGTCGTCGAGTCCTTCGTGACGACGACCTTGCGGGCACGACCGAGCTGCGCGATCTGCGTGGTCTCGAGCTTGAGCCCGAGCTCCTCGGTGATCGTCTCGCCACCGGTCAGGATGGCGATGTCCTCGAGCATGCGCTTGCGGCGATCGCCGAAGCCCGGCGCCTTGACGGCGACGGCCTGGAACGTGCCACGGAGCTTGTTGACGATGAGCGTGGCCTGGGCCTCGCCCTCGACGTCCTCCGCGATGATGAGGAGCGGACGACCCTGCTGGATGACCTGCTCGAGCACGGGCAGGAGGTCCTTGATCGCGCCGATCTTCTGGTTGGCGATGAGGATGAACGGATCCTCGAGGACCGCTTCCATGCGCTCGGAGTCGGTGACCATGTACGGGGACAGGTAGCCCTTGTCGAACTGCATGCCCTCGGTGAACTCGAGGTCGAGACCGAAGCCCTGGCCCTCTTCGACGTTCACGACGCCGTCCTTGCCGACCTTCTCGATCGCGTCGGCGATGGTGTCACCGATCTCGCGGTCGCGAGCGGAGATCGTCGCCACGCGGGCGATGTCTTCCTTGCCGCTGACTTCCTTGGAGACCTTCTTGATCTCAACGTTCACTGCGTCGACGGCCTTCTCGATGCCGCGGCGGAGCGCGATCGGGTTGGCGCCGGCGGCGACGTTCTTGAGGCCCTCGCGCACGAGTGCCTGGGCGAGGACGGTGGCCGTCGTCGTGCCGTCACCGGCAACGTCGTTGGTCGTCGTCGCGACTTCGCGAACGAGCTGCGCACCCTGGTTCTCGAAGACGTCCTCGACCTCGATCTCGCGAGCGATCGTGACACCGTCGTTGGTGATGGTCGGCGCGCCGAACTTGCGGTCGAGCACGACGTAGCGACCCTTCGGGCCGAGCGTCACCTTGACTGCGTCGGCGAGCTTGTTGACGCCGCGCTCGAGGGCGCGACGCGCCTCCTCGTTGAACTGGAGCTCCTTGTGAGCCATGAGTGTTCTCCTCTAGGTACGTAGTGACACGGGCGCTTCGGGGACCCTTCGGTCCCTGCGCCTCGGTTAACTTCAGACGGTGGCAGGAACGCCCGTCCACACGGCGAGGATGTCGCTCTCGCGCAGGATCAGGTACTCGTTGCCGTCGACCTTGACCTCGGTGCCGCCGTACTTGCTGTACAGCACCTCGTCACCCTCGGAGACCTCGAGGGGGATGCGATTTCCATCCTCCCAGCGGCCGGTACCGACGGCCAGCACGCGACCGCGCTGGGGCTTCTCCTTGGCGGAATCGGGGAGCACGATGCCACTCACGGTGACTTCGGCTTCCTCGACGACCTCGACGACCACACGGTCGCCCAGCGGCTTCAGGTTCATCCTGGCGTTCCTTTCGAACGTTGCCTGTGTATGGGGGGAAGTTCCTTGGCACTCACAGGGACAGAGCGCCAATCGCTGGGCATCGTACCGCGTGGGAAGCGGCTGCGCAACCGGGTGTTGGCACTCGCGATCATTGAGTGCCAACACCGCGCGCCGCCGCCGCAACCGGCGCCGGAGTTTCCGAGCCCGTGAATGGGTCCATACTCGTGGAGATGCGTAAGGAACAGTCGGCAGGGGGCGTGGTGGTGCGCCGATTTCGCGGAACGTGGCAGTTTGCCGCGATCCGCCCCTTCGGCCGTCGCGACGTGTGGGCGCTGCCAAAGGGCCACCTCGACGGCCGCGAGACCGCCGAGGAGGCGGCCGTGCGCGAGGTGCGCGAGGAGACCGGGCTG
>JAOPYU010000010.1 GCA_025964455.1 Thermoleophilia bacterium
CGGAGAACGCGACCTGGAGGGAGCGATCGACCGATGCGGCATCGCGCGCCTGCGAGGCGGCGTCGCCGCCACCCTCGGTCTTGGCGCCCACCGAGAACGTGAACGTGCCGGTGATGACGTGCCCGTCCTCGCTCGACACGCGGTACGCCACGGCGTAGGTGCCTTCGTCCTCGATCGTGACGCGCTGGGCGAGCTTCGCGCCCTTGGCGGGCGCGGGGGCTCCGGTCTGGACCTCCGACTGGTCGGGCGCGAACACCTGGACGGTGCCGGCGCCGGCGACGACGGAGCCGCTGAACTGCAACTGCACCTCGGTCGGGGCCTCAGCGACCACGTCGCCGTCGGCAGGAGCCGAGAGCAGCAGGTGGGCGTGCGCGAGCGCGCTCGCGGGGACCAGCAGCAGCGTGGCGATCGCCGCGACTGTCGCCCACGCCGCGAGCCGACGGCAGCGTCGACCTCGGCTCGGTTGTCGGGTGGGCTCCATCCACCGACCTGCTACCCGGCGCAGGCCCAGCACGCACGCCCCTTGCCGAAATCCGGGTCTCGTCGCATGCTGGAGCAAGGTGACCCCCATCTACTCCCATACTCCCCACGACCCACAGGCGCCTGAGCACCAGCCCTCGATGGCCGACATGTGGAACGATTTCCCGTCCGAACCCGGGCAGCTCGCTGGCCTCGTGGCCCAGCAGGTCGCCGCGCTCGCACCGATCCAGCCGCAGCCCGCGGCGCAGCACGACGCCGGATCCGACCCGATGGCGCGACCGCGCCCGTACCGCGACTCGCTCGCGTGGAGCGCGATCAAGAGCCTCGTGCAGCTGGCGCTCGTCGTGAGCGTGCTCATCTTCGTGGTCGACGGCGGCAATGCTCCGTTGATGGCGCTCTGCTACGTCGGCACCGGCCTGCTGCTCATGGGAGCGATCGTGGTCGCCGACCGCGAGCGCTTCACTGACCGCGACCCCGGATTCCAGATCATCGAGTACGTGCAGCAGCCTCGCGCGGCGCAGCAGTCGGCGGCATCCGTACCGATGGCCACGCGAGCGCCGCTCGTGCCGCTCGCGCAGCAGATGCACGTTGCGATGCCCGAGCGCGTCTCGGTCACCTAGCCCGCGACGCCGCCTCAGACCGGCAGCAGCAACTCGCGCGTCGTGTCGTCCAGTTCGAGCTCGTGCAGGTCGGGCAGGTTGCGGTAGCGCTGACGGTAGTCGAAGCCGTAGCCCACGTAGAAGCGATCCGGCACGGTGAATCCGCGGAAGCGCACGCGATCGTCCACGAGCCGGCGGTGGGGCCGGTCGAGGAGCGTGACGACCTCGATCGACGCGGGCTCGTGCGTCTCGAGCCACTTCACCAGGAAGCGCAGGGTGAGGCCGGTGTCGATGACGTCCTCGACGAGGAGCACGTCGCGACCGGAGACGGGCACCTGCAGGTCCTTGAGGATCTGGGCCTGGACGCCCGTGGTGCCATCGCCGTAGGCGCTCAGCGCCAGGAAGTCCATCTCGTGCGGCACCGACATGTGCCGCGTCAGGTCGGCCGCGAAGAAGGTCGCGCCCTTGAGCACGGTGACGAGCACGGGGATCGAGCCTGCGTAGTGCTCGCTGACCTCGCGGCCGAGCGTCGCCACGCGCGCATCCAGCTGCTCGCGCGTGTAGAGCACGGGACCGAGGCGAGGGGCATCACTCATGCCGCCACCCTATCGCCTCGGCGGGACCCGCCTCAGCCCGCGAGCAGTCGGTCGACCGGCGCGGTGCTGGCGGCGCGTGACCGGAGCTTCTGTCCGAGCGCCTCGATGTCGCGCCGGTAGAAGAGCCGGACGTTGACGTCGGGGTAGCGCTGGCGCAGCTTGCGGACCTTGCGGTTCTTCTTGGTGACGAGCTCCTGGCGCATCGTCGTCACTTCGAGGAACAGGTTCAGCTCCGGCAGGTAGAAGTCGGGGCGGAAGGCCTCGGCGACGCGACCGTCGGTGTCGGTCTCGAGGACGAACGTCACCGGCTCGTACTCCCACGCGATCCCGTAGAAGTCGAGCAGCTCGGCGCACTCGCGCTCGCTGTCGTTGACGAAGCGGGGCTCGATCCGACCGCGGTAGCTGCGCCACAGCCGGCAGGTCGCGCCGTCGTCGACGGCTGGCTCGGCTTCGCGAGTGGCGGGATCCAGGACCTGGGTCACGGGAGAGCTACCGTCCGTCTTCGTCGTGGTGGCGAGGTGCCTGCCACGTTGTACGACGAAGCTGGTCGAACACCTGCTTGTGGACGAAGGTGCAACGACGCCGGAGCGAAGCGGGCGGGACAGCGCAACGCACAGCTCCGCCGCTTCGGGGGACGGGGCCAGTGCACGCGGGGGAAGCATGCTGAGGGTCATGTGGGAGTGCCCGCGGTCGGGGGAGGAGCGGGGATCGAGATCGTACGAACGACGTCGGACTCGGTCGCGGGGCGTGGACTTGGCATGGCGCTGGGTAAGCGCCCTGCATGAAGACCTCCGACCGTCGCCGCGTGATCGCCCACATCTCGGACCTGCACTGCGGGCATCCGCACTTCGTCCCGGAGATGCTCGAGACCGCGATCGCCGAGGTCAACGCGCTCGAGCCGGACATCGTCGTGATCAGCGGCGACCTCACGGGCTTCGGATTCCTGCCCGACTACGAGCAGGCGCGCGAGTACGTCGACAAGATCACGTGCGAGCACATCGTGACGATCCCGGGCAACCACGACGCCCGCAATGTCGGCTACCTGCACTTCGAGGACCTGTTCGGTCCACGCAACCGCGTGCTGCACGTGGACGGCGTGTCGGTCGTCGCGGTCGACAGCTCCGAGCCCGACCTCAACGAGGGCTGCGTGGGACGCGGTCGCTACGGCTGGATCCGCAAGCAGTTCGCGCACCCCGCCGACCTGCGGATCTTCGTGCTGCACCACCACCTCGTGCCGATCCCGCGCACGGGTCGCGAGCGCAGCATGGTCACCGACTCCGGCGACGTGCTCGAGCTGCTCACCGAGTGCGGGGTCGACATCGTCCTGAGCGGCCACAAGCACGTGCCCTACGCGTGGCAGCTGGAGGAGATGTTCGTCGTCAACGCCGGAACCGTGTCCACGACGCGCCTGCGCGGTCGGGTCAAGCCGAGCTACAACATCATCGAGACCACGGCGGCCCTGGTGACGATCGACCAGAAGATCCCCGGCGGCGAGCGCGAGCGCGTCATCAGCTTCGACCCGTCGAGCCGCGAGTACCGCAAGTACATCTCCGAGGCGAGCGGCTGGGCCCCGCCGGTCGAGAACGTCAGCGTCGTCGACCAGTCCGGCGCCGGCTTCGGCACGGCGGGCGGCCAGGGCGTGGTCGACGCGGTACGCGCCGCCGAGAGCAGCGGTGACGAGACGAGCGAGTGAGAGTCGACCCGAGCTCGCTCGTGTCGACCGAGCGAGCGAGTTTCGCAGCGAGCGCAGCGAGCTGACGATACGGAGAGCTGGCGTCCGGATGCGGCCGTCGGGCGGACGAGGCGGCCGCGGGTGACGCCGGGAGGTTCGGGTTCGCGGCGTGTTCGCGACACGATCGGTCACGATGTGATCCCCGAACCAAGGACCTCCGTTCCGATGACCACGCTTGCAGCGCCCGCCACCCGTGCCACGAATGACTTCGCCATCGACGTGAAGGGCTGGGCCAAGCCCGTCGCCGTCGAGGGCGCCCGTGCCGGCGAGGTCGGCATCCAGGGTCGCGTCGACGTCGGTCCCGCAACGCTGCAGGACAAGGTCATCGCCTACGGCCAGGTCGGACCGGACAAGCTGCTCGTGCGGGGCGAGCACTCGGCAGCCATGGAGCTCGGCCAATTCGAGGTCGCAGGTCGCGTGCGCGGCACCGTCATCGGCGAGGCCGACAAGCTCACGGTCGAGGGTCGAACGAGCGGCAGCTTCTCCGCCGATGCCCTCGATCTCGACGGCGCCGTCACGGGCCGCGCGAGCGTCGGCAGCCACGGCGTCCGCGTCGGTGGTCGCGCCGAGGGCAGCATCGACGGTGGATTCGCCGGCGCTGCCGGCAAGCTCGCCGGCCACGCGGGCGTCGGCCCGAATGGCATCGAGCTGGACGGCTCGACGAGCGGCACGCTCAACGTCGGTTCGGCCGCGCTCGGCGGCGCGCTCTCGGGTGCCGCGTCGATCTCCGGCGGCGGCGTGAAGCTGTCGGCCTCGGCCGGTGCCGATGCGCGCCTCGGCGGCCGCACGATCTCGCTCTCCGCCACGGGTGACGTGAAGATCGACGGGCACTTCCCCTTCGTGCACGTCGATGGATCGATCGACTTCGGCGTCACCACCGACTGACGTCGCCTCGCCACACGATACGCCGCGAAGCCCGCGCCTCGGCGTGGGCTTCGTGTCTTCTCAGTGCAGCCTCGCGTAGAGCCAGATCATCGAGATCGAGAACACGGCCGCCGCAGCGCTGACGATGCACGCTGCCGCGATCTTGTGGCGAAGCGCCCAGTCGACCTGTCGACCGAACCGGACCTCGAGGTAGTCGAGCAGGCGTGCGAGGAGCCTGGACTCGCCGGCGAGCACGAGCAGCGCGGCGAGCACGAACGCGCTGCCGCCGGGACCCGGGACGAAGAACGCATTGAACAGGCCGAACAGCAGCAGCCCCAGTCCGACCAGGATCCGCCAGAGCCGCATGGGATGGAGGCGGTGCATGTGTGATCGTGACTGGTAGCGCCCGATGAAACGCACCCCGCGGAGTGCGTCGACTGCTCGCGCCGGCGTGTCGATGGCTGGCTCCGTGGCGTGGGCGAGGGGGTCGGGTTCCATGCCGCGGGAGCGTATCGCCTCGCGAGCGGGTACGGGCTCCGCATGACTGCCGCACGCTCCGAACTGCCTGTCTCGCTCCGCGCGCCCACGGGGGAAGGGGTGTCGCGCCGCTGCGTGGTCCTCGTCGACGGCGAGCACTATCCGACCGCCGTGGCCGACGCGATCGCCGACCTCGTCGCCGACGGCTGGGACGTCGCCGCCGCGGGGCTCGTGGGCGGCGGCGAGAAGCTGCGCGGCGAGCCCGAGTACGGCGTGCCACACGCACCGCCGCCGCCGGGTGATCCGACCCCGGCAGGCGCGCTCCGCGCCGCGCTCGTGCTCGCCGGCCCCGCCGTCGCGCACGTGATCGACCTGGCGGACGAGCCGGTGCTCGTGCTCGAACGGCGCCTCGAACTCGTCGGCATCGCGGCAGCGCGCGGTCTGCGCTACGTGACCGCCGACACGGTCGTCGAGCCCCCGACGTTCGAGCGCATCGACGTGCCGATCATGCAGGTGATCGGGACCGGCAAGCGCATCGGCAAGACCGCGGCGAGCGCCCACGCCGCGCGGGTCGTCGACGCCCACCTGGGTGGCGAGGGGCGCGTCGTCGTCGTCGCCATGGGTCGCGGCGGCCCGGCCGAGCCGATCGTCGTGGACCGCGCCGGCGGCCCGGTGACCATCGAGCGGCTGCTCGAGATTTCGCGCGCTGGATCACATGCGGCGAGCGACTATCTCGAGGATGCTGCCCTGACCGGCCTGACGACGGTCGGCTGCCGCCGCGTGTCAGGCGGGCTGCTCGGGGTCCCCGCCCGCTCGAACGTCCCGGACGGCGTGCGCCTCGCCGCGGACCTTGAGCCGCCGCTCGTCCTGCTCGAGGGAAGTGGCTCGTGCGTACCGCCGGTGCGCGCGAATTCCACGCTCCTGCTTGCGAGCACCGAGCGCCCGCAGGACCTGCTCGGTGGGCTCGGCCCGTACCGGCTCGGCCTCGCCGACGTGCTGCTGGTGATGGGAGACGATCGCGAGGTCGGGCGCGAGCTCTGCGCCGTCGCCGTTGCGCATCCTGCGTGGAACGGGCGGATCGCCCTGGCGGCATCGCTCGTCCCGACCCCGGTCGACAGCGTCGACGGGCTTCGGGTGGCTGCCTTCACGACGGCACCGGACTTCGTCGCGCCGATCGTCGAGCGCGAGCTCGCGGGGCGAGGCGCCGACGTCGCGCTCGTCAGCTGCAACCTCGCACGGCGCGACGTGCTCGCCCAGGACCTGGAGCGGGCGGTGGAGGCGGGCGCGACCACGCTCGTCGTCGAGATCAAGGCCGCCGCGATCGATGCCGTCGCGGAGTTCGCCGACGCGCGTGGGCTCGACGTGATCTTCCTGGACAACGTTCCGCGCCCGCATGATCCGGGGCTCGACCTGGACGACATCCTGCGCGAGCTCGCCGACGCCGCGATCGAGCGGGCGGGCTCGGACTGACACCGATTCACGCCGACTGACACGGCGACGACTCGAGGGCCCGCGCGATGGCGGGCCCCCGGTCGTCGGGAGCGCGTCGCTCAGGCGTCGTCGTCGCCTTCGTCGCCCTCGCCTTCCTCGTCGTCCGGGTCGTCCGACGCGGCGTCCTCGTCGGCCGCCGCGCCGTTGCCGGCCTCGTCACCGGTGGCCGCGTCGTCCGCAGCATCCTCGCCAGCCTCGCCATCGGTGGCCTCGCCATCGGTGTCGGTCTGCGCGCCCTTGTCACCGGTCGCCTTGTCGTCGGCCTCGGAGCCGCAGCCGGTCGCGACGATGCCGAGCAGCGCGGCCAGCACGGCCATCAGGCCGAGCAGTCGCAGCGTGGTGCGGGGAGCGGGGGATTCGGGTCGAGCCATGGTGACGTCTCCTTGGTGGTCGCCGCATCGGGCGGCGTCCGTCGGTTCCGCCGTTGGATCCGACGGCGCGCCCTCGGCAGTTCCCCCGCGGCCGACATCTGGCCGGGAGGGAACCGGCACACGCCGCATGTCGAATGTGCGTGCGTGACCATCGCTCCCGCACTTCGCCTCCACATCCCACGGGTGCCGCCGCCGCACCGCGTGGCTAGGCTGGCGCCCATGGTCGACCTCGCCCGATCCGACGACGCCGCGCTCGTCGCACGTATCGCCCTCGGCGACGAGGTGGCGCTCGGCGTGCTGCACGACCGCTACCTGCGACTGGCACTGTCGGTCGCAACCCGCCTGCTCCGTGATGCAGAACGAGCACGCGAGGTCGTGCAGGACGCGTTCCTCGACGTGTGGCGCACTGCGCCGAGCTACGACCCGCACCGCGCGAACGTCACGACGTGGATCGTGCGGCTCGTACGACTGCGAGCGATCGACCGGCTCCGCGTCGAGGGCGCCCAGCGGCGCAGCGACGGGCGCGGCACCGCCCCGATCGAGGCGATCGCCGATGTCGCGGCGCCCGACGATGTCGAAGCCTCGGTCCACGCGACGGAGCTGACAGGCCGCGTCCGCGCGGCGCTCGAGCAGCTGCCGCCCGACCAGCGCGCGGTCGTCGAGCTCGCCTTCCTCGAGGGACTGACACACCCCGAGCTCGCCGAGCGCCTCGAGGTCCCGCTCGGCACGATCAAGACCAGGTGCTTTCGCGGGCTGGCCAAGCTCGCAGGGTTGCTCGCCGACGAGCAGGAGGAGCAGCGATGAACGTCCACGACAGGGTCGAGCCGATGCTCGCCGAACACGCCCTTGGCACGCTCGACGCCGCTGACCGGACGGCGGTGGATGCGCACCTCGCCGAATGTGCGTCGTGCAGCGTCCTGCACGAGGAGCTCGCGACTGCGGTCGCGCAGCTGGAGGATGGGGTGCTCACCGAGGCGGCGCCCGCGGCGGCCGATGTCGCGGCATCGCGCGCGACCCTGCTCGCCGCGGCAGCTCGCACGCAGCAGCTCGGCAGCTCCGCGCCGGTTCCGCACCGCGCTCGCCGATCGAGCGCTGCCCGCCGCTGGATGCCCTCGCCGAGCGGGATCGCCACGGCCGTGCTCGCCGCGGCCTGCGTCCTGCTCCTGGTCGCCGCGACCGATCGGCAGGACCGGATCGATTCGCTCGAGCGACGACTCAAGGACGCGCGCGGCGATCAGGTCGCCGCGATCCGCGGCGCGTCGGTGAAGGACCTCGACACGGGCGGCGCCTTCGGCGATGCCCGCGCCCAGGTCGTGCTCCGCCGCGACGCCGGCGTCGTCCTCTTCCGCGACGTTCCGGCGCCCGCCGACGGCATGGTCTGGCAGGTCTGGGCGATCTCCGGCGACCGGATCGACTCGATCGGCGTGATCGACGACGCACGCGCCTCCGCCTTCCTCGCCCTCGACGACGACCTCGACGCGGACGCGGTCGAGCGCATCATCGTGACCCTCGAGCCCGAGGGCGGCAGCACGTCGCCGGCGGCCGACGAGGTCGCGGCCGCAACCGTCTGACTCGGGTCGTCGCAGGGTAGGTCTGGTTCGATGGCGTCCAACCAGCCCTTCGACCCTTCCGGTCCCTTCCAGCAGCAGCAACGATCCCGATCGATCTGGGGACCGCTGCTGATGCTGCTCATCGCCCTGGGCGTACTGCTCATGGACGGCACCTCGGGCGTCTCCGATGCAGTCAACGACCCGCTCGACGGCGCATCGCTCCCCCAGGTGGGAGCCGCCCTGGTCGCGATCGTCGCAGCGCTCGCGCTCGTCGGAGCCCTCCTGCGACCCGCCGGCCCCGGCGCCGGCGGCGGCGCCAACCCGCTCAGCACGGCGACGATGACGACCCGCACGTCCATGCCCGACCGGCACGGCGCGCCGTCGCGATTTCCCACGATGCCCCCGGCGCGACCGCTCACCCCGACCGCGCGCCCCGTCGGCGGCAACCGACCGGGCGGCAAGCTGCGCGGCGCGTTCGTCGCCATCGCGATCCTCGTCGCGATCGGCTCGGCCATCGCCGACGTCGGCAGGGATTCCGGCGCCGATGCGCCCTCCGTCGACGCGCCCGACTTCACGTTCCGAAGCCCTGACGACGCCGACCCGTCGGGCGACTGCGCGCCGACAGCAGCCGGGGCCGACGTGCTCGACAGCTCGATGACCGACTGTGCGCCCCTCGAGCTCGACGACGTGTTCTCACCCGATCGCACGATGACCGTCCAGGGCACCCGGTACCTGCTCGTCGACCGCGACGAGACCGGCAGCTGTTCGGCGCTCGGCGCGAACCCCGTGGCCCGCACCGCGCTCGCGACCTGCTCCCGCGCGATCCGCGCGCTGTACGTGTCGCCCGACGGCTCGGTCCTCGGCAGCAGCATCCTTCTCGTGTTTCCGGTCGAGGCGCTCGCCGCGCAGGCGAATGCCGAGATCGCCTCGGGATCGGAGCTGCGCGTGCTCCCACCCGAGACACCCGACGGTGCCCCCGTCGCCGGGCTCCCCCCGCGCCTCGACGAGCTCCAGGCCGTGCAGGCGTGCTTCGCGACTGGTCGCTACGTCACGTGCGCGACCTCGGCCTCCACCGCCGCCGCGCCGACCGCGCAGCAGCGATCGGCCGCCATCGCCGCGATCCGCGATTTCGCCTTCATCGCCACCGACGCGCTGGTCGCCCGTCGCATCCGCTCGCTCTGACACTCGCAGAACCTGCGGAATCCACGCGCTCCGGCGGAATACGAGGCCTCGGGGTGCGCATGGATCCCGCCGACGCAGGGAACGTCATGCCCACGCTCACGCAACACGCGTGAGGTGCCGATGAGTGTTCGCGCTCCCGGTCTCCACCGCTCCACACGGACGGCTCTCCCATGCCCGAACCCCATCGCCTCGTCTTCGTCCGCAGCAAGGACGGTCGCCTCCCCTATTCCAAGGGCGTGATGACGCAGACCCTCACGGCCGCCGGGCTGCCCGTGGAGCGTGGGCACGCCCTCGCCAAGCTCGTGGAACGGCGCCTCACCGACGGAGGCACCACGAGCGAGGAACTCACCGTCCGTGAGCTGCACGAGTACGTCGAGGGCGTGCTGCGCGAGGAGGCCGGCGACGACGCCGCCCACCGCTTCCGCCGCTGGACGATCCTCAAGCGCAAGGACATCCCGATCA
>JAOPYU010000232.1 GCA_025964455.1 Thermoleophilia bacterium
GTGAGCTCATGCAGGAGTTCGCGACCGACGACGCCTTCCGCACGGTCGAGGCGGCTGCCCGCAACATCCGCAAGGCAGGCGTCGATGTCAGCTTCTGAAGGGTATGGCCCCGGCATGCACCTAGCCCACCGCCCCATGCGCGCGTTCCTGGCGATCCTCACGGTCGCCGCGTCACTGCTGGTCGCCGGCTGCGGCGAGGACGGTCCCTCCAAGGACGAGTACGAAGCGGGCCTGCGCACGGTCCAGCGCCAGCTCGCGGACGCCAACGAGGCATCGCGCGAATCAGGCGAGACGACCGATGCCGCCGCGCGCACGGCCAAGCTCGAGGAAGCGCACGACAAGATCGCGGCGGCGGCGAAGACCGCCAAGGGCCTGAAGCCCCCGGAAGACGCACGCAAGGCGAACGCCCAGCTCGCCGATGCGCTCGCTGCCTACGCCACGCTCTTCCAGCAGCTCGCGACGCTCAAGGGCGACGGCGCCAACGAGAGCGAGCTCTACTCGCGCGCCGGCGAGATCGTCGACGACCTCGGCGAAGCCAACGCCGCGCTCGAGAAGCTCGGCTACGACGTGACGCCGGGCAAGGGCGACTCGTGACCGAGCCGCAGGCGGTCGGCGCGGGCATCCGCCCGGGCCGCCGCGATGGGTTCCCCGCAGGGCCGGACCTGCTCGCCAGCGCCCGTTGGCTGTCGCGCTTCTTCGACGACCCGGTCGAGTGGTACTGCCAGCTGCGCGCCGAGTACGGCGACCTCGTCGGCCTGCGCGTCGGACCGATCGTGCGGATGATCATCTGCTTCGACCCCGACCTGCTCGAGCGGATGCTCGTGCGCGAGCCGCGCGAGTACGTGAAGGGCGACGGCCTCCGGGTGACGCGCTTCGTGCTCGGCAACGGCCTCATCACGAGCGATGGCGAGCTGCACCGCCGTCACCGCAAGCTCGCGGCCCCGGTCTTCACGCCGCGCAACATCGAGCCCTTCGCGGACGTCACCGTGGAGATCGCCTCCGACATGCTCGACACCTGGCCGGAGGAGGGTGTCGTCGAGATCGCCCGCGACTGCTACGACGTGTCACTGCGCGTCGCCGGCGTGGGGCTGTTCGGTTCCGACTTCGATGCGACGGAGCGCGAGGGGCTGCATGAGGCGATGCGCGACCTCAACGCTGGCTACCAGCTGATCGCCGGACCCGGCGGGGAGCGCGCGGTGCAGCTGCGACTGACACCGACGGCGCGCCGCATGCACGTCGGGCGCGACCACGTCGACGGCGTGATCCGCGCGCTCATCTCCCAGCGCCGCGAGGCCCGCGATGCGGCGCACCTGGGCGACCTGCTCTCGCGCCTGCTCGCTGCCCGTGACGAGGACGACGGCACCTCCTTCACCGATGACGAGGTCCGCGACGAGGCAGTGACGATGCTGCTCGCCGGTCACGACACCACTGCCGCGACCCTCGGCTGGTGCCTCGCGCTGCTCGCGTTGCATCCTGACGAGCAGCGGCTCGGCCAGGCCGAGGTCGACGAGGTCCTGGCGGGTCGGCGCGCCGGGGCATCAGACCTCCGGTCGCTGCCGCGGGTGCGCGCCATCATCGACGAGACCCTGCGCCTGCACCCGGCGGTGTACTCGACGGTTCGCGACCCCATCCACGAGGTGGAGGTCGGACGCGGCGTCACGCTCCGCCCCGGCACCGATATCGTCGTGCCGATCGGCGGGATCCACCGCGATGCGCGCCTCTGGGAATCGCCCGACAGCTTCCGACCCGCGCGCTTCCTGCCCGGCGGCGAGGCGACGGCCGAGGGGCGACACCGGATGTCCTACCTGCCCTTCGGGACCGGCCCCCGCGTGTGCATCGGATCCAGCTTCGCGCTCCAGGAACTCGTGCTCGTCGTCGCCACCGTCCTGCAGCGCTTCGAGCTCGCCCCGACCGAGGGGTGGCAGCTGCGCCCGCACGTCGGCTTCATCCGTCGCCCCGACGGCGAGCTGCCGCTCCAGGTGTCGCGGCGCTGAACCCGCCCACGACCTCGCCGCAGCCCGCATGGTGCCGCGTGGCAACCGGCGGCACCACTACCATCCCGATCCATGCGTTGGGCCGCCGTCGACTTCGAAACAGCAACCTCAAGCCGTTCGAGCGCGTGCGCGCTCGGCGTCGTCGTCGTCGAGGATGGCATCGAGCTGCATCGCCAGGCGTGGCTGATCCGGCCGCCGCGCAACGCCTATGACGTCGGCAACATCGCGATCCACGGGATTCGCCCGATGGATACCGAGGAGGCCCCCGAGTTCGGCGACGTGTGGGGCGAGGCGATGGAGCTGATCGGCGACCGCCCGCTCGTGGCGCACAACGCCGGCTTCGACGTCGGGGTGATCCGTCGCTCGTGCGAGGAGTTCCGCCTGCAGCCGCCGAGCGCCCGGTACCTGTGCACGGTGCAGCTGTCGCGCCGGACCTGGCCCGACCTGACCGCGCACAAGCTGCCGATCGTCGCTGGCCACGTGGGTGCGCAGCTCAACCACCACGACGCGCTCAGCGATGCGGCTGCCTGCTCGACGATCTTCGGTGCCTGCATCGAGACGGCCGGCGTGGATTCGGTCGACGCACTGATCGAGCATCACGCGCTGCGCGACAAGCGCGTCGACGTGCGGTGACCATGCGCCCGGTCGACCCGATGCGCACGCGCGCGACGGACAACGGACCGGTCGACGGCTGGTCGGGGGCGCGGATCGGTGCGGAGCGTCGCGACCGCGTACGGCGCGCTGCAGCGCACGTGCCTGCGGAGATCGACCTGGGCGAGCCCGGCCGCCCGCTGGTGACCTTCACCTTCCTCGCGCTGGCGCTGCTCGCCACGGCCGTGGAGTTCAGCACCTTCGGCGCGACACCGACCACCGACGAGCTCGCGCGCGCGGGCGGCTCGTCGATCGGGGCGATCGCGACGGGCGAGTGGTGGAAGCTGCTCACCGCCAACCTGCTGCACGGCGGGATCATGCACCTCGGCTTCAACGCGGTCGTGCTCGTGGTCGCGGGTCGCTGGCTCGAGCACCTCGTGGGACGCCGCGTCGTGCTCGCGACGATCCTCATGTGCCTCGTCACGTCGACTGCGGGGGCGCTGCTCGCATCCCCCGAGAGCGTGACGATCGGCGCATCGGGCGTCGCTTTCGGGCTGCTCGGCTGCAGCGTCGCCGTCGACCCGCGCGGGCGAACGGCCGTGGGCGTGATGGCCCGCCCGCTCGTGCTCGTGAACGCGATCTTCACGTTCGTGCTGCCGGGCGTGTCGATCGGCGGGCATGCCGGTGGCCTGCTCGGCGGTGTCGTGGTCGGGGCGCTCTGCTGGAGCAGGCGCAGCAGCGAGGAGCGGCCGGCAGGCGCGGTTCGCACGGTTCCGACGGCGGTCGTCCTGCTCGCGGCCGCCGCCGCCGTCGCTGCGCTCGCC
>JAOPYU010000048.1 GCA_025964455.1 Thermoleophilia bacterium
GCCGACTCGCCACCTGCTACGAACGCCGATCAGACCTGCACGAAGCATTCCTCGCGCTCGGATGCAGCATCATCTGCTGGCGACGCCTCACCGGCACCCGCTCTTTCTGAAATCACTTCTAAGTCGAGTTAGTGGCCCAAGGGCGGTACAAAGTCGTACAGATTGGTCCGGTCTGCACCGCCGTCGGCGTCACGGCGCAAGGTTCCGCCGCAACTCGGTGTGTCATCTCGTTGGGCGCCTGACGCTTCTCGACGCGGAGCGGTCTTTACATCTCGCACACGGAAACCGTGCGAAACCCTCGGTGGACCCGAAGGCCTCCCAGGTCGATCTTCAGGGAGCCGGACGATGGTGGGACGTCACCGGCAGACCGCTGCAAGACCAAGGGGGGCACCATGGACGACTTCTTCTCGACCGATGACGAATCGCCGCGCGCACGACTGGCGCTGCTGGCAGGTGGGCGCACGGAAGCCCCTGTCGCGCGTGACGGCGTCGATGAGCTGGACCCGCAGGACGGCCCGGTCGTCGACTACTCGGATCCCGAGCGCGCGATCGAGGTGCTGCACCGCGAGTACTCGGCTCGACTGTTCGCCTACGCGCTCTCGATGCTGCGCAACCGCGAGGACGCCGAGGACGCGGTCCAGACCACGTTCCTGAACGCCTACAACTCGCTGGTCGACGGGCGCATGCCGCGCCAGCAGACGAGCTGGCTGTTCCGCATCGTTCGCAACGTCTGCCTGAACCGTATTCGCACGCACACCCGCAAGCCCGCCAGCACGCTCGAGGGCATCGACATCGCCACGAGCAAGAGCGTGGAGGACCAGCTCGACCAGCACCTGCACGCCGTTGCGCTGCGCTCCGCCCTTGAGCGCCTGCCCGAGCAGCAGCGCAAGGCGATCGTGCTCCGCGAGCTGCAGGGCGCGTCCTACGCCGAGATCGCGACCGCGCTCGACACGACGCAGGGCGCCGTCGAGAGCCTCATCTTCCGTGCTCGCCGCCAGCTGGCATCCTCGATCCGCACGTCGGCATCGGGCATGAACAGCGGGCTCGCACGCGCTGCTGCCTGACCCGGACTGGCCGATCTCGGCTGACCGGACCCCGGTGCACCCTTTGGGGGGAGGGTGCCCACGACACACGATGCGCCGGTGGCCTGACCGCAGTCACCGGCGCAGTCGTGTCTTCAAGGTGGCGTCTCGCTGCTCACTCCGGAACTCGCTCCCCACATTCGTACGAGTTTGTACTGCCCTTGGGCCACTAACTCGACGTAATCAACGAAGGGTCAGACGACCTGGCCGCTCGGGCGGATCGTCAGGGTGCTCATGGTCACGCGCGGGTGGCGTGAGAGCGCGAAGAGCGCGGCCTCGGCGACGTCGGTGTCCTCGAGGGCCCACTCCGGGACGCCGTCGTCGAAGAACGGAGTGTCGACCATGCCGGGCTCGAGGCTCGTCACCCGCACGCCCTTGTCGACGACCTCCTGGCGTACGGCCTCGGCCATCGCCGTCACCGCGTGCTTGGTGGCGGAGTAGAGCGAGCCGGGCAGCACGCGCCGGCCAGCGACGCTGCTCGTGATCACGACGTCACCCTTCGATTCGAGGAGCGCAGGCAGCGCGGCGCGAATGGTGATCGCCGCGCCGTAGACGTTGGTCAGGACCATGTCGCGCCAGTGCTCAGGCGTCGATTCCAGCCATCCGCGCGGCGCGCCGAAGCCGGCGTTGACGACGAGCGCGTCGAGCTGCCCGAACGCATCGAGCGTGGTTGCCGCGGCGGCCTGGCACGACGCCCAGTCCGTGACATCCAGCTCCACGGCTCGCGCATGATCATCCCCGCCGAGCTTCGCCGCGAGCGCCTCGAGTCGATCGAGTCGTCGCGCGCCGAGCACCACGCGCATGCCCGCAGCTACCGCAGCTTCGGCGATCGCGGCGCCGATGCCGCTGCTCGCGCCCGTGATGAGCGCCACGCGCCCGGTGAGGTCCTCGCCCTGCATGTCCTGCTCCTGGTTCGCTGTCATGGTCGGCCGGCTGCACCGTACCCGTCGGTGCGCGAGTATGCCCGCATGCCGCAGCCGAACGCTTCCTACTCCTTCACCATCCGTGTCCGCCTCGAGCGGATCACCGGAACCTTCGCCCAGGTCGCGGCGGCGATCGCCAGCGTCGGCGGCGACCTCGGGGCGGTCGACATCGCCCGCACGAGCCGCAACCACCTCTGGCGCGACGTCACCGTCGCAGCGACCGACCGCGTGCAGGCGCAGGCGATCGTCGACGCCATCGCCGAGGTCGACGGCGTCGAGGTCGAGCAGGTCTCCGACCGCACCTTCCTCATGCACCTGGGCGGCAAGCTCGCGATCAAGAGCAAGGTGCCGCTCAAGACCCGCGACGACCTCTCCATGGCCTACACGCCGGGCGTGGGGCGTATCTGCCAAGCGATCGCCGACGAGCCCGAGCGTGCCTGGGCGCTCACGGTCAAGCGCAACTCGGTCGCGGTCGTGAGCGATGGCAGCGCCGTGCTCGGCATGGGCGACATCGGACCCGAGGCCGCGATGCCGGTGATGGAGGGCAAGGCCCTCCTGTTCAAGCGATTCGCCGGGGTCGACAGCTGGCCGATCGTCCTGGACACGCAGGACGTCGACGAGATCGTGATGACCGTGAAGAACATCGCGCCGGGCTTCGGCGGCATCAACCTCGAGGACATCTCCGCGCCGCGCTGCTTCGAGATCGAGCGGCGGCTTCGCGAGGAGCTCGA
>JAOPYU010000049.1 GCA_025964455.1 Thermoleophilia bacterium
GCCGACTCGCCACCTGCTACGAACGCCGATCAGACCTGCACGAAGCATTCCTCGCGCTCGGATGCAGCATCATCTGCTGGCGACGCCTCACCGGCACCCGCTCTTTCTGAAATCACTTCTAAGTCGAATTAGTGGCCCAAGGGGCGTACAAAGTCGACGAAATGCGGGGAGGGACCTCCGGGCTACGCCTCCACGTCGAAGGCGGAGAGCAGCATCGCGAGCACGACGGCGATGAACACGTACACCGGGACGAGGCAGGCTGCGGCGATGAGGCCCGGCGTGGCGCCGTAGAGCGCGCCGATGATGCCGCCGAATCCGGCGGCGGCCACGATTGCACCGGTCGCCGTGATCACCGCGAAGCGACGCCGACGGCGATCTTCGCGAGCACGCCATGCGGGGCGCGCCGCATCCCAGGCCAGGCGCGAGATGAACCACGTGGCCGCGACGAGGATGCTGCTGAAGATGAACACGCGTGCCCCGGCCTACGCGGGCTTGGGGCGCGGCTTCGGCGCGGTCCCGACGACCGTGATCGGCGCGAGCGCCGTGCGCAGGTCCTCGAGCGCCGTCGCCACGTCGGTGCCCTGGAGCATCGAGATGACGACCCGACCGGTCCCGGACCGTGAATCCTCGCGGACGTCGGTCGCCCATGGGAGTCCAGTGCGCTCCGACCATGCTGCGCGACGCTGCAGTCGCTGCATGAGCACGTCGGAAGATGCCGCATCGACCGGGTCGTACTCGAGCGCGATCCAGTGCTGGCTTCCCGTGAGGGACAGGCGGACCGTATCGATGTCGCAGCCTGCATCCGCGCCCGAAGCCGCCACGCCGGGCTCGGCCACCGGCGCCTCGAGCCGACTGGCGTCGGGCAGGCACGTGCGCCAGCGCCCGCCCGGATCGACCTCGGCCAGGATGTCGTGGGCCACGCCCGAATCCGAGTCGGCGAGCGCGAGGGCCACGAGCGGTGAGCCCGCGCACTCCTGCTCGAGGCGACCTGCGTACTCCACGGCGCGGCTCAGCACGTCGAGCAGCTGCGGGGAGTAGGGCATGCCTGCCGGGGTGAGGCGTGGCTCCGCGAGCTGGTGCTCGCCGAGCAGGGCGCGGATGGCATCCGCATCCAGGCCAGCCTTCGCTGCGGCGTCCGCCAGCTCCGCGTCGCGGTGCTGCAGGAGCGCCAGCAGCAGGTGCTCGGTCCCGACGTAGCCAACTTCCGCGGAGGTCGCCTCGTCGAGCATGACGTGCGACACCTCGCGGAACTCACCTGACCAACGATCCGGATCCATGCATTCCCTTCGGGGATGGGCTAGACGGCACTGACCTGGGACATCCCCACGATCGGCGCCCAGCACTCGAGACGGTCGGAGGATCGTCCAGAAACGACCCCGGAACGCGCTGCGACCCGCTCCGGGACGAAGGGAGCGGGTCGCTGCGATTCAGCGCGATCGCCGGTGGGACAGTCTGGACGGACATCCGGCGCGCATGCGAGATATGTGGGACGTGGGACGGGCTGGTCGGCAGCGGCGGGGACGAATCGCCGTGTGGTGTGCCGGGCCCTGGAGAGCGTCTCGCTCGCTCCCTGTGCCTCCAATATGCGACACCCCGCGGGATCCCGGATACGTGCAATTACCTAGGTTACCTACGCTGCGGAAAACCCCTGCTCAGCGCGGTATATGAGGCTCGATCCTCCCGAGTTCGCGCCTCGGGGGAACGACGTGACCGTCCACGGTCGCCCGAGCCGCCGCACCGCTTCTTCCGATCCCCCGACCAGAGCACGCTGGGCTGTTTACAAAAACCGAGACCCGTCGTACCTTGGATGGGAAGACCTCTGTCCGCGTGCCCCACGCGTCGGCCGGAGACCCCCATCCCCACTGCACGGAGACCCCCACCCATGACTCAGGGCGGAATGCTTCGCAAGATCCAGAATCTCGGCCAGTACAAGGAAATCTGGCTGGCCGGGCTCCTGATGGTCGTGCTCACCCTCATCATCATCCCGCTCGCGCCGTGGATGATCGACTTCTTCGTGGCCGTGAACCTGCTGATGAGCATCCTCATCATGGTCACGGCGATGTACATCAAGCGCGTGCTGGACTTCGCCGTCTTCCCGGCGATGCTGCTCGTCACCACCCTCTTCCGGATCGCGATCTCCATCGCGACGGCCCGCCTGATCCTCAGCAAGACCGACGACTACTACCGCGACGGCGGCGTGGAGCACGCCAAGGAATCCGCCGGACACGTCGTCAAGACGTTCGGTGAGCTCGTCGCCGCCGGCGAGCCCGTCATCGGCATCGTCATGTTCATCATCATCATGGTCGTGCAGTTCGTGATCGTCGCCCAGGGCGCCGGCCGCGTCTCGGAGGTCGCGGCGCGCTTCACCCTCGACGCCATGCCCGGCAAGCAGATGGCGATCGACGCCGAGATGAACAACCGCATCATCACGCCCGAGGAGGCCAAGCAGAAGCGCGAGGACCTCGAGCGCGAGAGCGCCTTCTTCGGCGCCATGGACGGTGCCATGAAGTTCGTGAAGGGCGACGCGATCGCCG
>JAOPYU010000087.1 GCA_025964455.1 Thermoleophilia bacterium
AAGATCAACGCCGACCTGCGCATCGTGCTCGACGAGGCCACCGAGGCGTGGGGCATCCGCGTCAGCCGCATCGAGGTCAAGTCGATCGACCCGCCCGTGAGCATCCAGGAGGCGATGGAGAAGCAGATGCGCGCCGAGCGCGACAAGCGCGCCGCGATCCTCAACGCCGAGGGCTTCAAGCAGAGCGCGATCCTCACGGCCGAGGGCGAGAAGCAGTCGGCGATCCTGCGCGCAGAGGCCGAGCAGCAGTCCAACGTTCTCACGGCGCAGGGCGACAAGGAATCCCAGGTGCTCCGCGCAGCGGGTGAGGCGCAGGCGATCCAGCTGGTCTTCGACGCGATCCACGCCGGCAATCCCTCCCCGGACCTGCTGGCCTACCAGTACCTGACCACGACGCTGCCGAAGCTGGCGGACGGCCAGTCCACGAAGCTGATGCTCATCCCGAGCGATGCGCAAGCTGCGATGGGCGCGATGACGGCTCTGGGCGGCGGCTTCCAGTCCGGCCAGAACGTCACCGGCTCGACCGGCAGCTTCGGCGCCTGAGCACGGAGGAGCGACGATGGACGACTACCTGATCTTCTGGATCATCGCGGCGGCCGCGTTCGCCGTGCTGGAAGCGGTGACGGTTGCCTTCGTGGCGCTGTACTTCGCGGTGGGCTCCGTCGCGGCAGCGTTGGTCGCGTGGGCCGATGGTGGCCTGACGTGGCAGCTGCTCGCCTTCACGCTCACCGGCGTGGTGCTCATGGTCCTCACGCGGCCGGTGCTCAAGTCGCGCCTGGAATCGGTGAACGTCCCGACGAACGTCGACCGCATGGTGGGCAAGTCCGGGATCGTCACGATCGCGATCGACAACGATGCCAACACCGGTCAGATTCGCGTCGGTACGGAGTACTGGACGGCGCGACTTTCGGAGGCGGTGACCGACACTTCCGTGCCGGTTGACGGTCGGGTGCAGATCGTCGCGATCGAGGGCGTCACGGCCCGGGTGATCCCCAAGGTGACCACGCCGGTTTAGTCCGTTTTTCGGCGAGCTGGTGCCGATGGGGGCCGCACGGCCCACGCGTTCCCTCGTACGCGCGGCAATGTCGCGATCGGGGGTCGTCTGCAACCTCGGCGGTACCGATACCTGACGGGTGACGCGCCGCCGCCCACCCGTCCACCGCCGCCGCATGCTGATCTCGCTGCTGGCTGCCGTGGCGATGCTGGTCGGCCCGGCGAGCGCCGAAGCGATCACGGTCTCGGGCACCGCGATGAAGGACGAGCTCGGCCAGACCTGGCAGGGCTGCGACGGCACCACTCCGAACCTGAAGATCGCGGTCGGCGCTGCGGTGGCCGGGACCACGACGTGCAACGCCACGACGGGTGTCTTCACGTTCAGCGGCATCACCATCCCGGCGATCGGCAGTCGTGTGGTGATCTGGTTCGACGGCGCTCCTGCGAAGGGCGCCCTCTACACCACCGCTGCCGCGACCGGTACCAACATCACGGGGCTGACACCCACCCAGGACCGCGTCTGGATCCGCTCGGAGCAGGGCGCGGTCACCCTCACTGCCGCCTTCATCACCGGGGTGGACAAGGCACTCGACCCGGACATCCCGCTCGATGCGTCCACCCACTGGTTCGACCTGCCGGCCGCGATGGAGCTGCATGTCGACTCGCCGGTGACGCTCGACCTGCACGACGGCGGATACGACGACTGGGGCGCCGACGCCGGGAGCATCCACATCGAATCCGGCGCGACCTACAGTGCCGGCTCGTGGAACGGGAACAACGCGTACGTCCGCGCCAACGGCACCCTCGGCTGCGACCAGGGCCCGGGCGTGATGCGACCGCTGTGCATCGAATCGGGCGGCACCTTCACGCCGAACTCCGGGATGCTGCACTACATGGGCCAGACCGGCACCTACACGATCACGGCCACGACGTACCACGACTTGTACGTCGAGGGGGCCAAGGGCTCGCTCGGGATCATCGGCACGGCGGCGGCGCAGACCCTGACCACCAGCGGGGGCATCGCCCTCAAGAGTCCGATGACGTCCGACCCCTACGGCTCCACGATCAACGCTGGGTATGCGTACATCGACGGCTATGCACAGTCGTCGGGGGTCTACACCAACCCGACGTGGACCGGACAGTCGGCCTTCACCGCGACGTTCAACTTCGGCTTCGACGGCGGCGGTACGGTCGACCTCCCCAATGCCGACGTCGTACTGGCGCTCACGGCGACGCGCGCAGACTTCGGGCCGCGCAACGGCTACGAGCTGAGCCCCTCGTGGGAATTCAACTCGATCACCGTGCGCAACACCGGTTACTTCCGGTCCGTGTTCGGCACCGCTGGCACGTCCGCCGCGGTGAACTCGCCGACCGGCACGCCGCTCGATGCCCCCGTCGCCGTGGCCGCTGGTTGGAACGGGTCGAGCTGGGCGCTGTACCGGCTCGGCCAGAACGGTGGCGACTGGGGCATCGTCAAGTACAACAACGACGGCACGGTCGACAGCGACTGGGACGACGGCGACGCCTACCCGAACGTCGTCGACTCCGACGGTGACGGCATCCGGGTGTTCAACTCGGGTGCGGCGAACGTGGACATCCCCTACGACATCGCGACCAACGGGAACGACATCGTGGTGGTCGGCTCCTCGGTCGGCAACTGGATGATCCGCAAGTACGACGGAGACGGCGCGCTCGACACGGGCTTCGCCGGAACCGGCGTGATCTCGTGGGACGGCGGCAACGCCAACGACGAGGCGCGGGCGATCATGTGGAAGGGCAGCTACATGGCCGTCGCCGGCTCGGCGGGCGCGACCTACGGCTGGCGCATGCGTGCCTACAGCAACACCGGCGTGTTCGACAACATGCTCAGCTGGAACAACGGCGGCGTGAACGCGGAAGTGCGCGGCATGTGTTCGATCGACGACGGCGGCAACTCGCTGTACATCGTCGGCACAGTCGGCGTCGCGGGATCGCGTGACTGGGCGATCAAGAAGACCACGTGGGACTGGAGTGCGTGGGACACGTTCGGTGCCACAACGGCGGCGAATGCCTGGACGTGGAATCCCGGGGGCACCGAGGACCAGGCTGTCGACTGCTCCGACGAGCGTTCGGACCAGCTGACCGTGGTTGGGACGACGGGGACGGGCGCACTCGATGATGGCGTCGTCCGCGCCTTCTATGGGAGCGGCTACGCGAACACCGGATGGGGCACCAGCGGCGTGGCGCAGTTCGGCACCGCAGGCGTCGATGACGACCTGTACGCCATCGACGGTGATCCCTACGGCGAGAATGTCGTGGTCGCCGGCCGTGACCCCGCCAACGGCGGACAGGGCATCCTGCGCGCGCTGGACGCCGACGGCAAGCTCGACACTTCGTGGGGCACGAACGGCACCAACATCTATGACGGGGGTGCCGGCACCGACGAGTCGTTCCGGGCGCTCTCGATCAACGACGATGGATTCGCGAACGTAGGTGCCATCGTGCCGAGCAACGGTGGCGACGGCGTGCTGCGGCGGTATGACTTCAACGGCGACCTGATGAGTTCCGCGGTGGCAGGCACGGCTCGCGTGCAGTTCAGGAACGGGTGGGACGGCGACTCGCGCATCTACGTCAACGACTTCTTCACGGTGGGACAGGCCGGCGACGCCGGGGTGGCGCTCGCCGACCTGGAGAGCTACGACTCGCGGGTCGAATCGCGCGGCTTCGTGACCGTCACGGGAAGCCGGGGGGCTTTGCGAGCGTCATCGATCAACCCGCTCGTGTCACACAACGACATGGTCATCCTCGGTGCGTTCTGGGCCAACCAGGGCGACGTCCGGATGGAGAGCCAGGACTACCGCGCCGAGCTGCGCGTGGGCGCCAGCACCACGTTCAACAACCTGTCCGTCGTGGGAGGCGACAAGATCGTCGCGCTCGAGGAGACCAACCCGATCCGGGTCAACGGCGTGTTCACCGCGCGCGGGACCTCGTGTACGAATCCGATCCAACTCACCTCCCGCGTGGGGGCCAACGACTGGACGCTCGATCTCTCCGGTGGCGGCACGGTCAACGTCCAGTACGCCGACATGGCGAATGCGACCGCATCGGCGGCGGTCGCCAATACCAACTCACGCAACATCAGCGGCAACACCAACTGGACCTTCAACAGCCCATGCGCGGGAAGCACGGTCATCGCACCGAACGGGCTGTACGTCGACGGGGTGGCGCACCCGGTCTCCTCGAACCCGGCGCCGATCCTGCAGTGGTTCAACCGCACGGGCACCACCGTCGACAAGGCGGACGTCGAGGTGCTCTCGAGTCCCAAGTCGAACCAGGTCGCGCTGTGGCGCCTCGACAACAGCTTGGTCGATTCGTCCGCGGGAACGTGGCCCCTGACCGCCAACACCGCCGCGACCTACACGTCGTCGGGCCGGTTCGGCCAGGCAGCGTCCGCGAACTCCACGCACCAGGGCTATGGATTCGGCGACCTGGACCTGCCGGGCGACTACACGATCGACGGCTGGGTCAAGGCCGACCTGACCAACCCGTACACGCAGCCCGACATCATCTACAAGGGCAACGCGGGAGGATCGCTCATCAATTACCGGCTCGGATTCGACACGACGACCGACGAGATCCAGGCGGAGTTCACCGGCGGGGCAGGCGCCGAATCCGTGATGGCGTCGGCCGACGCATCCATGTTCAACGACAACGGCTGGCACCACGTCGCGATGGTGCAAGCGAGCTACCGCAACTTCCTCTACGTCGACGGCGTGCTCATGGCATCTTCATCGTCGGACTACCTCGCCACCGATGTCGGCGCCTGGACCGGCGTCGTCGCGTACCAGCTCGGAGGTTCGGTCGACGACCTGCGCGTCTCGAGCGTCGCCTACGGCACCGGTGACATCCGCGGCTTCTACCGGACGGGGCGGCGCCATGCCGAGACGGTGTGGGACAGCGACCCCTCCGACGTGAACGGCACGGCCGTGACGAACTGCGGCATGCCCGCCTACACCGCCGCTCCGTGCGCGGCCAGCAACCGCACGAACGTCTCCTACGGCGGCGGGGCTGGCACGCTCCAGCTCGACGGTGCCCGCTACTGGACGCGGGCGCGATTCAAGACGACCCCGGGCGCGATCTGGTCCAACTGGAGCGACTACGACTACTGGGACACGGCCCAGACACTCACGACGTCCGTCACGTCGGGGGCGAACGTTGCGCTCGGGGGCGGAGGCGCGTCGGTCCCCGGCGTCGACCTCACGGGCACCGCGACGTTCCAGGTCCAGACCTCCAACGTGCACGGATACACGGCCTACGTGAGCGGACCGAGTGACACGTGGGCGATGTCAGACGGCCTGACGGGCGCCAATCACACGATCCCCGGTCGCGGAACCGCAGGGGCGACGCCGGCGAGCTGGGCGCCGGGCACCGCCGGTTTCTTCGGGGTGAGCGTGCTGGGCGCGACCGGAGGCAAGGACCCGTTCCGCTGGGGCGCGGGCATCGACTTCTCCAACCTGTCCGCGCTCAACTGGGGCTGGGGCAGCGCCTCCGCTCCGCTCATGCTCAACACGCGCTCGGTCTACGACGGAGGTCCGCAGCAGATCGACGTGGGGATCCGCGCCAACCCCCAGCTGTCGCTCGACCCAGGCTCTTACTCGACGACGCTGGTGTTCACGGCCGTGCCGAACGTGTGAGGCGTCGCAGCCCCAGGGCTGCATGCAGGGCGATGCCGGCAGCGAGCAGGGCCGGCACGAGCAGCAACACCCAGGCGCCTCCGAGCAGGACCGCCGGTGGTGTCAGCGCGATGACGACGGCGAACGCTACGAGGATGCGGCGCAGCAGTCGGCGCTCTCGGGTCATCGGGTGATCCACAGCACGAGCGCGGCGACCAGCAGCGCCTCGACGACCAGCAGCACCAGGTAGAGGCGCAGGCGCGAGGCGCGGGTCGCCACGATGCGCTCCGAGCCCGTGAATGCGTACTGCAGCACCCACATCAGCAGCGGGAAGGTGAGGACCCCGAGGACGATGTCGACAGGGCCGATGTCCCAGTCGCGCGACTCGTCCACGACCGGGGGCACGTAGCTGGTCGGGGTGCGCGGCGTCTCATCCATGGGTCCATCGTACCGAGGCGCGGAGCCGGAAGACGCCGGTGGCGGCCCCGAAGGACCGCCACCGGTGAATCGATCTCGCTCGTCGCCGGCCTGTCAGGACGCAGGCGACGCTCAGCTCATGTCAGTCACGCGCTCGCGTGCTCAGCCGTCCGAATCGCGCAGCGGCTGCGCCTCGGGGAGGCTCTCGAGCTTCTTGAGCGTGTTGTTCTCGATCTGGCGGATGCGCTCGCGGGTCACGCCGAACTCGCGGCCGACCTCCTCGAGGGTGCGGGGGTGCTCACCCTTGAGGCCGAAGCGCAGCTCCATGACGCGTCGCTCACGCTCAGGCAGTGCACCGAGGGCGCGATCGATGTCGTTCTTGCGGAGACGCAGCTGCGCCTGCTCGAACGGGCTGATGACGGTCTCGTCCTTGACGAAGTCGCCGAGCTCCGATTCTTCCTCTTCGCCGATCGGCTTCTCGAGGGAGACGGGCAGCTGGGCCATGCGCAGGATCTCGCGCACCTCGTCAGGCTGCATGTCGAGCTCCTTGGCGATCTCCTCCGCCTGCGGCTCACGACCAAGTCGCTGCACGAGCTGGCGCTCGATGTGCACGACCTTGTTGAGCTTCTCGACCATGTGCACCGGGATGCGGATCGTTCGGGCCTTGTCCGCGATGGCGCGGGTCACGGCCTGGCGGATCCACCACG